>NZ_DLGH01000009.1:0-207292 GCF_002482605.1 Thiomonas sp. UBA7699
CAAAATTCCATCGGCACGAACACAATGCCGTTCTCTCGCAGCAAGGACAGCGCGGCATCCAAGCACCCCCGCGGCAGGGCGATGTGCTGGGGATAGCTCTCGGCGCAGCCAATGACGCGCGGCTTGTCCCACACCGACATCCGCATCGCCTGGGCCTTGTAGAACTCAGGGTTCTGGAAAGCCGCCAGCCGGATCAGCCGGTTGGCTAGAGCCTGCGGCAACTCGGCCTTCTCGAAATAGATCAAATTGGCCAGCGTGACGGTCAGTGCCTTCGGCATCGGCCCGGCCAGCTTCTTGGTCGATATGTTCTCGCGCCTCCAAGGGGTGGCCAGGTCCTCGTCATCGATGAAGTTGACATCCAGCGGATGGACGCCACCCGTGGCCCGCAGGATGGTGGGCTCGATGTCGTGCGCGTCCATCGGCTGGATCGACGCGAGAAACGCCCATTGATCGGGGTACGGTCGAAGACCCGCATCGACGAAGACGCTAAAACCCTGCTCCCTCGGCCCCCTCTGCAGCGGCAAGGCGATCAGGTTGCCGAACCCGCCCTTGGGCATGGTGTCCTGGTTCGGAAACAGCCGGTCATAGGATTCCAACTTCAATTGCCGGGTACGCGAACAGGTGTGGCTGATGATGGCAGTGCCAAGGCGCCTTGCGTCACGAGCCGAAACGCGGCGGGCGAAAAACACCCACGCATGCGCGCCATTCCCAGAGCGAGAGATTTCCAGCGCAGCCGCAACCCCCAGTTCGTGGCAGGATTGCATGAAGGCTCGAGCATCATCACGCCAGTCGGCCTCGTCAAAATCGACTGCAAGAAAGTGGCAGGTGTCATCCTCCAGCAGAGGATAGACGCCGATCGTGTGCTTGCCAGCCAGATGGTCGTAGATCACCGCATCGGACAGCGGGATCAGCAGACGGTTGCCGCAGTCACCGCACTTGATACGCGGCTTCTCACAAACACCGGCACGCCACTCGTTGGCGCAGGCTGGGGCATAGCCCGATTTGCCAGAGGTCTTGCCCTCCCAGCGGATCGGGTACACATCTGTTCGCCCGCGAAATAGACGGCGGAACAGTGCCACCTTCTCAGCAGTGGACAACCGGGATGACTCGGGCTCCTGTACGGCAACAACAATCAATTGTGGCAGCGCCCGCCATTCGATCGCATGAGATTCGAGCAGTGAGATCAGGCGGGCGTTTTCGGCTTGGAGGACTTCCAGCTCCAAGGCCAGATCGACCTCCGGGCCGTTCATCCGGCGCGAACCGCAGTGAAAGCCGAGTCGTCGCCCAGATGAATGAAGATGCGCCCCTGCGCCTGATCGCCCGTCACCTCCAGCCAGCCGCGCCCGCTCACCGGGTCGTTTTCATCAGCGCCCGACCAGGAGAATTCAACACGCACCACGCCGCCAACCCCGCCGACACGAGCATCGATGTCGCCCTGCACCAAGCCGAATTGGAACGCGCCCGTCAAATCGTCACGGAGCGTGATATGCGCCGGAACTTCGCTATCAAAGTAGTCAGCGTCCCAGACTTCCATGCCGGTAATGCGCCAGGCGCCCAGCACAGCCTTCTCGGATTTGTTCATTCGTCCCCCTCCAATCCGGCCTCCGACCAGATGTGATTAAAGTCATCACCCACGCCCCAGCCGACGTCCTGGCCGAGTTGGCGCACTCGGTCGAGCCGGGCGAGGAATGCTTTCTGCTGCGCCTTGGGCAAGGCCAGCACGTATTTGAGCGCCTGCTCGAACATCCGCACCAGCGCGTCATAAAAGCCATCGTCGTCCATGCCGCATCCGGCCAGAAAATCGAACACTTCCTCGCAGTAAAACACCGTGAGTTCGGCCAAGCCCTCGGGCTGACCAACCGCCTTTTTGTAATCGCTGATGGCCTTTTTGGCCTTGGCTACAGAGATCGGGTTGCGAAAGTGCTGCGGGTGCCACGCCAAAGCGGCTTGTCAAGTCAGGCCGCCCAACTTCACCCATGTAGTACAGACGAAAGTCGATATACGCCAAGCGCTCGCGTTGGGCTTGGCTCAAACTTTCGACACGCTGAGAGTGCATGGTCAGAGACTCCTGATCCATGCATCACGACCGAAAGACCGCGAGATTTGGATTCACCACTCATCATGGCACCTTGCATATCATCATTTTGATTACATGACGCGCCATCACTTGTATCTGAGAAAAGAGGGTTAGGTGCCGCTGTTCGCCCAGTCGCAGGCTCCTAGGTGCGTGGGCAGGCCAGCGAAGAAGCCAAGCTCGGCATTTGCTGCCCGCTGGATCAAGGCTTGACGGAGTTCAAGCGCAGCATCAGCGTCATCGGATGCTGCGGCGACTCCTGGAAGCCGTAGTGCTCATAGAACTGCTTGGCGCGGTCGTGCAGGGCGTGGACGAGCAGCGCCCGCACGCCAGCGTTCTGCGAAACGCTCACGGCGCGACCGACTGCGTCCTGCAGCAAAGACGCTCCGAGCTTGACGCCCTGCGCTCGATGGTCGACGGCCAGTCGGGCCAGAACCATCACTGGAACAGGATCGGGCATGTTGCGTCGCACGCTGCTGGTTGCCGCCTGATGTGAAACCGCACCTGCGGCCATCGCGTAGTAGCCGAAGACTCGCGCTTCCTGATCCGTGACCACGAAGGTGCGGCTGGCGCCGCTCAATTGGTTGGTTAGTGCCCGGCGCTTGAGCCATTCATCGAGACTGGCTTCACCGCAAGCGAAATCGTCCAGGATGTGGATGGCGACGAGCGGATTCGGTGCGCTTAAGTGCAAGCTCATGCTGTATCGGTGCTCCAGGGCGCCTTGACGGACATGAGACGTTCAAGCCCGGGGTTGGGGCCGATAGGTGCGTCGAGCATCGCGGTGAACTGCTTGAACTTGTCAGTGTCCAGGCTGAAAAAGACCTGATCGAGCACCACTGACTGGGCGCGGTCGCAGGCTGCTTCAAGCATGAAGTCTGATCGGTTCTTTCCGAGCAGGCTGGCGGCGTGATCGATCAGGTCGCGCTGCTCAGGCAGGGCCCGCAGGTTGATGGCGGCGTCACGCATTGGTTTTCTCCTATTTGTGCATACACAAAAGATATACAAATTGTGATGCAGCGTGTAGCAGTTGTCAATACGCTAGCCCGCCCATCAAGCGCCACACGAGAGCCACACGAAAGTTCGACACTATGCTGACCCGTTAGACCCGGCATGGACCGAATACTTCCAGCTTCGAGGCGACCACCCGGTGCTGCGCGTTGCGCCGCCAAGCATCCTCAAGCATGGGTCACACCAGGACGCGGGAACGTTGTTGCGACGCCCTCGTATGCTGCCAAGCTGTTGTCCTTAGCCGCGCCTGCGTCGATCCTTGCTGGCATTGCGCGACAACCAGAAAACTAAGCCCGTCAATGCGCCTACACCGATCACGGCGACGGCGCACATCACATAAATCCCTGTGACTATTGACATGGAAGTTCCAAGCTCAAATTTAACCTGAAGGTTGTCGTTCTAGGCGACGACGCAGAATGCCTGGCCCGTCGGTCAACTTGCTCCGCACGCGAGGAACTCATGATAGAAGTTTCCGAGCACATCAAAGGCGCTCATGGAAGAGTCGGTGACGACTTTCTGCACGTTCGCCTGGAGAATGCCGGCAAACCCTTTGAGGGGCGTCATCCTGAGCTCGGGATGAACCCGGTTCAGTGCGGGCGATTTTTCGATGAAGGCAAACTGGTCGAGCAGCGTGCCGACTTTTTGCTGCGGCCCAAATCCCTTCTGGGTCATGTATTCGTGGGCAGCCCGGTAAATTTTCTCGTCGTCTGAGTCGCACGGCATGGTTTAGCTGCCGTCGGTCAGCCGCTTTGAGACTTTCAACCGGCGCGGTCTTTGCGCAGAAACTGCGTGATGCCGTAGATCGCGCCGCCAGCCAGGCCCAGTTTCAGGAGACGTCCGAGCAGCAAGCGCGAAAGACGCCTGCGCAGCAGCATCGAGACGACGGAGCCCATGATGGAGCCGACGTAGGGGTGGCTGCGGGTAAAGCGAAAAAGACCCAGCACCGAACTGGCCGGGTTGAGCGCGCCGAGTACCGAGCCAGAGAGAGCGGCCTTGATCAACCGAGCCGGCTGCGCCCGCTCGCGAAACTGTTCCGCCGCCTGCACGAACTCAACGCGCTCGACGGCGATGCGCGCCACCAAAAGCTGCTTGCGTACCGAGGTCGGCAACTGCTTGGTGAAGTCGGCTGAAGGCTGAGTCATGGCCATGGTGCGACAGTGCAGGAAACGCAGGTCAGGCTCGGGAGCGCCACACTGCGGCGTCTTTGGCCAGTTCGGCGCGGGTCGCGGCGAAGGGCACAGGGGCATGCCGGATGGCGGCGAGGATGCGGTAGACACCATACGCGGCCACGGCGATGTAGAGCAGGCAGAGCAAAGCCAGCACCAGCCAGTGGCTGCGATCCCAGAACAGAATGACGAGCAGCGCGGTGAGACTGCCCACGGCGAGCAGACCGAACAGCATGACCACCGCGCCGAGCACGATCAGCGCCACCAGGCGCTGGCGCTCTTCGGCCAGCTCGATGCTGGCGAGCTCGATGCGGCTTTGCAATAGCGCAGCCGCGCTGCTGAGCAAACGCTGACCGGCCGCGCCCAGGCCTTCGGACTGTCCGGGTTGCGCGTCTTTGGTCATGAGCTGACGAAATCAGCGGCTGCGGTTGATCAGCAGGCCCACGGCCAGGCCCAGGGCTGCGGCCATGCCGATGGCCTTCCAGGGGTGGTCGTGCACATAGTCGTCGGTGGCCTGAGCGGCGGCCTTGCTGCGCTCGACCACGGCGTCCTGCAGGTCTTGCGCTTTCTCGGCGGCTTGGCGCAGCAGTTTCATGCCGCGGCGCTGCAGTTCAGCGGCTTGCTCGCCACTGCTGGCTGCAGCCTGTTTGAGCAGATCTTCTGCGTGGTCGATCACGAGCGCGACATCGGATTTGATCTCTTGGACTGACTTGGTCATGGTGAACTCCTGAATGGAAAAAACGTGAAACGCTGCGGAACATGTTAGCCCGCAATGCAGCGCCGCAGTTGACGCGCTGCAAACACATCGCTCAAGGGCGCAAGGCGGCGATCAGGCGCTGGGGCTGCAAAAACAAGTCGAGGGCGGCGTGAATGTCGGGAGCGACGAGTTGCGCGGCCGCCAGCGTGAGCGCATGAGTGCATTCCGGCCCGAGCACGGCGATGCCCAGGGTAGCGGCTCGTAGCATGTCCACATCGTTGCGTCCGTTGCCCAGGGCGGCCACGCCGCCGCCTTCGGCCAGCAGGGTGCGCACGCGAGCGGTTTTGTCTGCACCGGTAAGCACGACGGCGTGACGTACCGGCAGGCCCGAAAGCGTCTGCGCGACCGTGCCGTAGGTGTCTCCGGTCAGCACCTCGATCTCCAGGATCTGGCTCAGCGCGCTCAGGCGCTCGGCCACACCGTCGATCAGCGCGCCGTTGCAGGCGAGGGTGCCGTTGAAGTCGATCAGCAGGTGGCGCAGAGCCAGCCTGTCGGCGCCGGGAATGGCAACGGCCAGCCCGGGCAAAGCGGCGCGGACAAGCGTCATGACGACTCCCGGATACGCTGCACCAGCGCGGTGGTCGAACGTCCCTCGACAAAGGGAATGGCCACCGAGCGGCCGCCCCAGGTCTGCACCAGCGCGGTCTCGGCCAGCGTGGCCATGTCGTAATCGCCGCCTTTGACATACACATCAGGGCGCACGCGCTCGATCAGGTTCAAGGGCATGCGCTCTTCGAATAGGGTGACGAGGCTGACGCTTTCCAGCGCGGCGAGCACGGCGGCGCGGTCGTCCTGCGCGTTGAGCGGGCGCTCCGGCCCTTTGCCCAGCAGGCGCACCGAAGCGTCGGAGTTCAGCCCCAGCACCAGGCTGCCCCCCAGCGCGCGGGCGGCGGCCAGGTACACCACATGGCCCCGGTGCAGGATGTCGAACACGCCATTGGTGAACACCAGCGGCCGCGGCAAGGCGGCCAGCCGCGCTTCAAGGTGCTCTGAAGCCACGATTTTTTCAAGAAAATGCATGGGGCAAAGCTTAGCGGCTGTGGGTGACGCTAGATTCTGCAGGCGCGTTCACTTTTGTTCACGCCTGCGCCAAACGGAAGTCGATATGATTTTGATCAATCTATTTCCATCCATTCATCGATTGACCTGCATGTCGGGCGCTTCGAGAAAGTGAGTCTGTTGCCGTGACCTCCGCATTGTTCGGCCGACTGCGCCTGTTTTGGCGGAACATCGATCCGATGGTGCCCATGACGCTGGTCGGCGCTGCTGTGGGTTTCATCGCTGCGATCGCGGTAGAGGGATTCCGCCAGGCCATGTACGCGGTCATGCGCCTTTACACCGAACAAGAACATCTCGTGGCCGCCGCCGCGGGGCTGCCGCTCTGGGCGCGGGTGGTCATCCCCACAGTAGGCGCCACGCTAGGAGGCTTGATCATGTGGGCCGGGCACCGCTGGATCAAGCGTCCGCGCGGGCCGGAATACATGGAGGCGGTGCTGGTGGGCGATGGTCGGTTGCCTCTAGGCCCCAACCTCACGCGCACGTTGTCGTCTCTGGTCGGGGTGAGCAGCGGCATCACCATCGGCCGCGAGGGCACCATGATCCAGTTCGCGGCGCTGGTGTCGTCTTTGTTGGGCCGCATCGGCAAGACGGATGCGGCGCATCGTCGGCTCATCGTGGCGTGTGGGGCGGCCGCTGGTTTCGCCGGGGCGTATCACGCGCCGATCGCGGGCACGCTGTTCGTTGCCGAAATCATTCTGGGCGGTCTGGCGCTGCGTGAAATCGCGGCCGTGCTGGTCGCCGCGGTGATGGGCGAACTCACCACGCAAGCGCTGTTCGCCACCGGGCCGCTATACCTGTCTCACGCTATCCCGGTGGTGGGGTTTTCTGACCTGGTCGATGCCGTGTTCATCGGCGTGATCGCCGGGCTGCTCGGGCCCGCCTTCCTCTGGCTGCTCGACACGGCACGCAAGCGCTATCAGCCGCTGATCAATTTTCTGCCGCTGCGCATGGGGCTGATGGGCCTGCTCATCGGCCTGCTGTCGATGATCCGCCCGGAGGTCTGGGGCAATGGCTACAGCGTGGTGCAATCCATGCTGGTCGATCATTGGGCGCTGTCCACCCTCGTGCTGGTGTTCGTGCTGCGCATCATTGCGGTGACAGCAGCGAGCGCGGCGGGCATTCCGGGCGGCGTGCTCACGCCCACGCTGATGCTCGGCGGCGCCATCGGCCTGATGGTGCAGCACACCCTGCTGCTGGGTGACGCCACGCACGCGCAGGCCTTGTGGGTGCTGGTGGGCATGGGCAGTCTGCTGGCGGCCACCACCCATGCGCCGGCGATGTCGGCCATCATGGTGTTCGAAATCACGCGCAATTACAACGTGGTGCTGGCCGCCATGCCGGCCTGCGTGGTGGCCTCGGTGATCGGCAGCCTGCTGCGCGAGCGCTCGGTGTATGCCGAAGCCCTGGGACTGAAGGAGGGCGCCAGCGGCCGTACCTCGCTGTTCGACGCCATCACCGGGCGCCAGCACGCCGTCTCCAATGCGTCGGTTGGCGACAGCGAAGCGCCGCCGCCGCTCAATCCGCGCAACGTCGATCAGTCGCGCGATTAGGGTTTGGATCAGAAACCGCTCACGCGATGCCGTTCGCGCCAGTCGTGAACGCTATGCGCCAAGTCCATTAAAGCTGCGGTCACCCGCACGCCCTCGGGCAGACGCTTGCGCAACGCCGGATTGGAGCCGCCCGCCCACAGTTCGACGGCACGCGGCAGACGGTCGCGCAGTTCGGCCAGGGCGTCGAACACCTGCGCGGCCTGCAGCAGGGAAGAGAAACTCAGCACCAGCACATCGGCCGCGTGCGCCTGAGCGGCCATGAGCATATTGCCCAGCGGCAGTTGCGCGCCGAGCTGAACGCAGCGGCAACCCTCCAGCGCCAGCATGGCTTCGGCCATGAGCAGACCCAGCACATGCGGCTCCTGCGGCACGGTGGTCATCAACACTTTGGGACGCGACTGCGCCGCTTCACCCAGCGGAATGGCGTCGATGGCGGTGCGCAGCACGCGCTGAATGACCTCGGAATACAGGTGCTCTTCAAACACCTCCAGTTCGCCTCGCATCCACGCCTGCCCCACGCCGGAATTGAGCGGAGCGACCACTTCAGTGACAAATCGGCTGATGCCCATGCGCATCGCGTCTTGCAGCAGCGCACGCCGCAACAGTTCGGCATCGTGCCGTTTAAGCAGCGCGAGGTAGGCGTGCACTTCGGCGCTTTCCGTCGGCATTTGCTCGCTTGCCGACGCAGCGGCGGCATCGGGCGAAATCTCGGCCGAGCTGCGGCCGCGCGCCAAGGCATCGAGTTCGTCGATCGGCAGTGCCACAACCTGCGCGGGACGGTGCCCGCCGTCGAGCAAACGCTTGATGACCCGCAAGCGCTCGACCTGATCGAGCGGATAGAGCCGGTCGCCCGACGCATCTCGGTGGGGCTGAGGAAAACCGTAGCGCCGCTCCCAGACCCGCAGCGTGTCCTTGCCGATGCCGGTGTCGCGCTCGACAGCGGCAATGCTGAGTTGCAAGGCGGTATTCACGGTGCGGTCGTTCATCGGAAAGATCGTCGTCTTGGACAAAGCATTTCGGTTTGCATTTCTTTGCTTGTCCAGCAGTAGGTAGAGAAGTTGGATCCAAGGTTGAATCCATTAGCGCTTTCTCAGCGTAACAGTATGGTAAGCCGTCTGACCCCAGACTGATAACCCTACTTATGTCTAGGACAAATTTGAAAATACTTGGTACTGAAGTTGAACTCAAGCATCATTGTCCTAGACAAACACCCACCCGTCTACAGGAGTTGTCCATGCACCGCACTACGCTTAACCCGATCTCTCGCTTCGCAGCAGCCGCGCTGCTCGCGCTTGGCGCCCAGCTGTTCAGCCCGTCCGCCTCCGCAGCTCAGTCGGCGCCCGCAGCGTCGGCCACCTGCCCTACCCTGCTCAACCAGACCTTCCCCCGCCTGCAGGACGACAAGCCCGAGAGCCTTTGCCAATACGCGGGCAAAGTCATCCTCGTGGTCAACACGGCCAGCTATTGCGGCTTCACCCCGCAATACAAGGGGCTGGAGGCGCTGTACCGCGAGTACGGCAAGCAGGGCCTGGTGGTGCTGGGCTTTCCGTCCAACGATTTCCATCAGGAAATGGATAACAACGCCAAAATCGCCGCGTTCTGCAAAGACACCTACAACGTGCAATTCCCGATGTTCGCGCCCTCGCACGTCACCGAGCCCAAGCCGAACGCGCTGTTCGAACAGCTCATCCTCGCCACCGGCGATCAGCCCAAGTGGAACTTTTACAAATACCTGATCGGCCGCGACGGCAAGGTCGTGGGCGTCTATCCCAGCCTGGTCTCGCCAGACAACAAAGACTTTGTCGCCAAGATCAAGACTCTGCTCGCGCAGAAGCCCTGAGTCATTTCTCCTCCCCCGCCACCGCCACAGAAAGGCCCGCCATGAACGCCCCGGAAAAACTGTTTGCCCAGGCTGCCGCAGCCACCCTGCCCGATGTGCAGGCCACGCCTGACCGCCGTAACATCGCCATTCAGCAAGTGGGTGTGCGCGGTGTGCGCTATCCCGTACAGATTCGCTCAGCGCAGGGCGTGCAGCCCAGCGTGGGCACCTTCGAGATGACGGTGGCGCTGCCGCCCGAAGTGAAGGGCACGCATATGTCGCGCTTCATCGAAATGCTCGAAGCGCACCGCGAGCCGCTGGACGCCCAGCAACTCGGCGTGCTGCTGCAGCACATGCTGACTCGCCTACAGGCCAGCGAAGGCGCCATCACCGCGCAGTTCACCTACTTTGCCCGCAAGACCGCGCCGGTGTCGGGCGTGGAGAGCCTGATGGATTACGAAGTCACCCTGCACGCGGCGCAAAAGGTGGGCGCGCTGACGCTCACGCAAAAGGTGCAGGTGCCGGTCACCAGCCTGTGCCCGTGCTCCAAGGAAATCTCCAATTACGGCGCGCACAACCAGCGCTCGCATGTCACCATCGGCGCCACGCTGCGCGGTGAAATGGGGCTGGACGAGCAGATTCGCATCGCCGAGACGGCGGCCTCGTGCGAACTCTGGGGCCTGCTCAAGCGGCCCGACGAAAAGTACGTCACCGAGCGCGCCTACGACCATCCCAAGTTCGTCGAAGACCTGGTGCGCGATGTCGCCGTGGCGCTGGAGCGCGATGAGCGCGTGGCCGCCTACACCGTGGAATCGGAGAATTTTGAATCCATCCACAACCATTCGGCGTATGCCTTGGTAGAAGGCCGCAAAACCTAACGCGGCCAGGGAGCCAAAACCATGCGCATTGCCATCATCGGAACGGGAATCTCAGGCCTCGGAGCGGCGTGGGCCTTGCGTCATCGGGCGCAGATCACGCTGTTCGAGGCCGGTTCGCACTTTGGCGGCCACACCCACACGGTGGATGTCGATCTGCCCGGCGAAGTGCCTTTCGCCGTGGACACGGGTTTTCTCGTGCTCAACGAGCGCACCTATCCCAAGCTGCAGGCGCTGTTCGCCGAGCTGGACGTGCCGCTGGCGACCTCCGACATGTCGTTCTCGGTGCAGACCCCGCTGCCCGGCGGCAACACGCTGGAATGGAGCGGCTCCAACCTGAACACGGTTTTCGCCCAGCGCCGCAACCTGACCCGACCGTCCTTCTGGCGGATGCTGCGCGACATCCTGCGCTTCAACCGCGAGGCCACGGCGCTGGCGCGCAAACCCGACGCCGAACTCGACCTCAACCAGACCGTGGGCGACTACCTGCGTCGCGAAGGCTATTGCGATCCGTTTCTGCACTGGTATCTGCTGCCGATGACCGCCTGCATCTGGTCGTGCCCACCGGGGCAGATGCTCGACTTTCCGCTGGCCACGCTGGTGCGCTTCTGCGACAACCACGGCCTGCTGCAGGTCAACAATCGGCCGCAATGGTTCACCGTGCGTGGCGGCGCGCGGCAGTATGTGCAGAAAATGCTCGCCCAACTGCCCGACGCGCGTCCACGCACTCCCGTGCAGCGGGTGGTGCGGCATGACAACGGGGTTGAACTGCACACGACAGGCGGCGCCATTTGGTTCGACGAAGTGATCTTCGCCTGCCACAGCGATCAGGCCCTCGCGCTGATCGACTCCCCCAGCCCGGCCGAGCGCGAAGTGCTCGGGGCCATCCGCTACCAACCCAACCGCGCGCTGCTGCACACCGACACCCGCTTGTTGCCACAGGCGCGCCAAGCCTGGGCCGCGTGGAATTACGAAAGCACGGTGAACGCGCACGGCGAGCAGCCCACCGTCTGCCTGCACTACCTGCTCAACAAGCTGCAGCCCCTGCCCACGCAACGCCCCATCGTGGTGTCGCTCAACCCGCTGCGCGAGCCCGCCGAGCACACCGTGCTGCGCGAGATCAGCTACGCCCATCCGATCTTCGACCAAGCGGCAATCGATGCCCAACAGCGCGTGCCCGAACTGCAAGGCCAGCGGCATAGCTACTTCTGCGGGGCCTGGTGCGGCTACGGCTTTCATGAAGATGGCCTGAAGTCGGGCTACGCCGCGGCGCAAGCCCTGCTGACCCATGTGGACGCGCAGCCCGCCGACCGCGCCCTGGCCGCATGAAAGCCAGCGCCATGTCCACCGCTGCATCGCCCCACCCGCACCAGCCGCTCATCGGCAGCGGCCCGGTACGCCACCGCCGCCTGCGCCCGGCGGTGCATGCGTTCAGCTACCGCGCGATGTTTTTGCTGCTGCCCATGCGCAGCTTAGCGCGGGACCCAGCGCTGCTGCCCATTGCCCGCAACCGCTTTGGCGCGATGAGCTTTTTCGATGCCGACCACGGCGACGGCGGCACCGACAGCCTTGCCTGGCTGCAAAGCCTGCTCGCGGCGCAAGGCATTCTCGACGCCGATGGCGAGGTCTGGCTGCAGACCTTTCCGCGCATATGGGGCTATGTGTTCAAGCCGGTGAGCCTGTGGCTGTGCGAGCGCGCCGACGGCAGCCTGCGCTGCGCCGTGGCCGAGGTCAACAACACCTTCGGCGAACGGCACTGCTACATCCTCACCCCACCGGCGGGCGAGCGCAGCCTGCAATGGGGCGCCGAATATCGCGCCAGCAAGGTGTTCCACGTCTCGCCGTTCTGCACGGTGGAGGGCGGCTACCGCTTCCGATTCATGCGCAGCACGGGCGCGGGCACAGACCGCATGCTTCTGCGCATCGACCATGACGACGCCCAAGGCCCGCTGATCGAAACCAGCATCAGCGGCGTCCTGCAGCCGCTCACCGCTGCCCGCGCCCGCATGGCCCTACTGCGTCACCCCATGCACAGCTTCGGCGTCATTGCGCGCATCCACTGGCAAGCCTTCAAGCTCTGGCGCAAGCGCGTGCCGTTTCATTCCAAGCCCCTTCCTCCTGACCATTTCGCGAGCCGATCATGAACGCCAGCGACCGCAGCCTGTCACCGCTCTCTCTCGACCCGACCCTCGCCGCAGGCCAAACCCGCAAGCCGCGCAAACCCCCGCTGGCCGCGCGCGGCGTGCTGCGGCTGCTGGAACGCCTGCAGATCGGCCGCCTCGATTTTCACGGCCCGGATGGCGTCTGGCGGCACTTCGGCCAAGACGACAACGGCCCGCATGCCGAAGTCGCGCTGCACGACTGGGCGGTCATGGGCGAAGTACTCAAGCGCGGCGACATCGCCTTTGCCGAAGCCTGGATGCGCCGCGCCTGGGACACACCCGATCTGCCCGCGCTGCTCAAGCTGCTGGTGGCTAACCGCGAGATCATCGCCCGCGCGCTGCATGGCAGCCTGTTGGGCCGGCTGCCCGACCGCATCCGCCATCTTCTGCGCCGCAACAGCCGCGCCGGAAGCCGCGACAACATCCACGCGCATTACGACATCGGCAACGCCTTCTACACGCTCTGGCTCGACCCGAGCATGACCTACTCCAGCGCCCTGTTCAACGGCGACCCCGCGCAGACGCTGGAACAGGCGCAGGCCGCCAAATACGCCCGCGTGCTCGACCAGCTGCAACTTCAGCCGGGCGCGCGGGTGCTGGAAATCGGCTGCGGCTGGGGCGGCTTGGCCGAAGTCGGTGCGCAGCGGGGGCTGCGCATGGATGGCATCACCTTGTCCGCCGAGCAGCTGGCCTACGCCCGCGCCCGGCTCGCCCAGGCCGCGCCGCCTGCCCGGCTTGAACTGTGCGACTACCGCGATCTCGACCGCATCGCCCCGCCAGACGGCTACGACGGCATCGCCTCCATCGAAATGTTCGAGGCCGTGGGCGAGGCTTACTGGCCCGGCTTTTTCCGCACCGTGGCGCGCCAACTCAAACCCGGCGCACGCGCCTGCATCCAGACCATCACCATCGCCGACGATCTGTTCGACGACTACCGGCGCGGTACCGACTTCATCCAGCGCTACATCTTCCCCGGAGGCATGCTGCCTTCGCGCCGCGCTTTCATCGCGCAAGCCAAGGCCGCAGGGCTGGAGGTCGTTGAAGAGCTGGCCTTCGGCGCCGACTACGCCCATACCCTGGCGCTATGGCGCGAGCGCTTCACCGCCCAGCTCGAAGCGGTGAAGGCCCAGGGTTTCGACGACCGCTTCCTACGGCTGTGGACCTTCTATCTCGCCTACTGCGAGGCGGGTTTCAGCCAGGGCTCAACCGATGTGTGGCAGTTCACCCTGCGCCATGCCCGCGCGCGCTGAACCCAACTTGCACGGGTTGTCACGCCGTGCGGTGTTGCTGGCCGTAGCCGCCTCGGCGCTGCCCCGGCGCGCGTGGGCGCAAGCTGCTGCAGGCGTTCCAAGTGAAGTCAGCGCCGCGATTTCGCAGGCCCGGCGCGCGGGCAGCGGCGACTTTCGTTACTTCGGTTTTCTGGTCTATCACGCCACGCTCTGGGTCGGCCCGCAAGGCTTGGGCGCAGAACTCGGCGATACCCCCTTCGCCCTGCAATTGCGCTACGCCCGCAGCCTCAAAGGCGCCGACATCGCGGCGCGCTCCGAGGAGGAGATGCGCAAACTCGGTGAAGGCACGCTGCAGCAGCGCGCCGCCTGGCTGCAAGCCATGCAACGGCTTTTCCCCGACGTGACCGATGGCGACACCCTCACCGGCGTGTTCACCCCCGCGGGCGCCCTGCCTGCGCAGACCCGCTTCTACTTCAACGGCGCGTTGCGCGGGGCTGAAAACGGCGTGGCCTTCGCCCGCGCGTTTTTCTCCATCTGGCTGTCGCCGCAAACCCCCGCCCCCGGGCTGCGCCGCGATCTGTTGGCCAATCTGGGCGAACAGTCCACTCGGCCATGAACGCGCCGCCCGCCGTCTTACCCGCCGCAGCGGCTGCGCTCACGCCCGCCGCCGCGCCGCTGCACGCCCTGGCGTTGTTGCGCTACGGCGCGCCCAGTCTGGCGTTTGCCTTCGTCGCCCTGCCGCTTTACGTCTATCTGCCGGAGCATTACGCCACGCGTTATGCGGTGCCGCTGGGCTATCTCGGCGGCGTACTGCTGCTCACCCGTTTTGCCGACGCGCTGTTCGACCCCTGGCTGGGGCGGCTGGCCGATCATCTGCTGCGGCGCGGCTGGGCCAAACCTGCGCTGCTCGCGGCCTGCGCGCTGATGTTCGCGGGGTTTGCCGCATTGTTCGCGCTGCCCGCGCTGCTTCCCTTTGCGGCGGGCGAATGGCGCTTCACCCTGCTATTCATCGCGGCGCTGCTGCTGACCTATCTGGGGTTCAGCGCCGCGTCCATCGTGCATCAGGCCTGGGGCGCCACCCTGGGCGCCGACGAGGCACAGCTCGCCCGCACCGTGGCCTGGCGCGAAGGGCTGGGTTTGGCCGGGGTGCTGCTCGCGGCCGTCGTGCCGCAGCTCGGTGGCGCGACTGCGCTGGTCGCGGTCTTCGCCGTCGCCCTGATCCTCAGCCTGGCGCTGCTGCGGCGCGCGCCTGACCCCGCGCCCCACCATGCCGTCGCCCACGCCAAACTGCATTGGCGCAGCTTGCTGGCGCCACTGCACAGCCGGCGCTTCGTGGCCCTGCTTGCGGTGTTCGTCACCAGCGGCATCGCAGCCGCCATTCCGGCCACGCTGGTGCTGTTTTTCATCCGCGACCGGCTCGATGCGGCGGCGCTGTCGGGCGCGTATCTGTTCGCCTATTTCGCCGCGGCCGGGCTGCTGGTGCCGATCTGGCTGCGCGCGGTGCGGCGCTGGGGCGCGGCGCGCTGCTGGCTGCTGGGCATGGGGCTGGCGGTGGCGGCTTTCGTCTGGGCGGCGTTGCTGCAGCCGGGCGATCGCTGGGGCTATGCGCTGGTGGTGGTGCTGTCGGGTGCGGCGCTCGGACCCGATCTGGTGATGCCGCCCGCGCTGCTCGCCGGGGTGATCCGCGCGGGCGGGCACGGCAACCGGCTCGAAGGGAGTTACTTCGGCGTGTGGAACTTTGCGACCAAGCTGAACCTCGCACTGGCTGCCGGGCTGGCTTTGCCGCTGCTGGCGCTGTTCGGCTACCGACCGGGCACGCTGGAAACCGGCGTGCTGCCCCCGCTGGTGGTGGCGTACTGCCTGTTGCCGTCTTTGCTCAAGCTCGTGTCTGCCGGGCTGCTTTGGCAATTTTTCGTTCGCGGTCGGTCAGGCCCGGCCGCGTTTGCTTCCTGAATGGAGAGTCTTCCCATGTCGTTCAAATCTGCTTTGCACTCCTGGATGTCGTTTCGTCGCGGCTGGCTGCTGGCCGCGGTGCTGGGCATCAGTCTGCTGTCGGGCTGCGCCAGCGTCACGCCGCTGGCTTATCGGGGTCAGACGCCCACGTTCGATCTCAAGCAGTATTTCAACGGACGGCTCACCGCGGTGGGCATTGTGTTCGACCGCTCGGGCAAGATGACGCGGCGCTTTCATGTGACCATCGACGCCTCCTGGAAGGGCGACGTGGGCACGCTGGACGAACACTTTGTCTACAACGATGGCGCCAAGCAGGAGCGCATCTGGACCATCCGCGAGTTGCCCGAAAAAGATGGCGAGAAGCGCTATATCGGCACCGCGGGCGATGTGATCGGCGAGGCCATCGGCCGGGCGGCGGGCAATGCGCTGAACTGGCACTACACCCTGGCGCTGCCGGTGGATGGCACGGTCTACAACGTGCAGTTCGACGACTGGATGTATCTGATGGACGATCATGTGCTGCTCAACCATTCGGTCATCACCAAGTTCGGCTTCAAGGTGGGCAGCGTGTTCCTGTCGTTCAACAAGCCCTGATGACCATGCCGCTCAACCCGCGCATCACTGGCTGGAAGGAACGGCGCGTCTGGGTGATCGGCGCGTCCACCGGCATCGGCCGCGCCACCGCCATCGCGCTGCTGCAGCGCGGCGCGCGGGTGGCGGTGTCGGCGCGCAATGCGCAGGCGCTGCAGCAGATCGACGGCGCCCTGCCCATACCGCTGGACGTGACCGATGCGCAGGCCCTACGCGCCGCGATGCAAAGTCTGCAGCGCGACTGGGGCGGCCTCGATCTGCTGCTCTACTGCGCCGGCACCTACCGCCCCATGCGCGCCACCGAGTTCGATCTGGCCAGCGCCTTGCAGCATGACGATGTGAACTACCGCGGTGCGCTGCACGCCCTCGATGCCGCGCTGCCGCTGTTCAACGCCCAGCGCGCGGGGCATATCGCCCTGGTCAGCAGCGTGGCCGGCTTTGGCGGGCTGCCGCAGGCGCTGGCCTACGGGCCGACCAAGGCCGCGCTGATCAATCTCGCCGAAACGCTTTACCTCGATCTGCACCCGCTGGGCATCGGCGTGCACGTGATCAACCCCGGCTTTGTGGAAACGCCGCTCACCGCGCAGAACACCTTCGCCATGCCCGCGCTCATCACCCCGGAGCAGGCGGCCGCCGCCATCCTCGCCGGACTGGAAGCGGGCCGCTTCGACATCCACTTTCCGCGCCGCTTCACCCTGTGGCTCAAGCTGCTGCGGCTGCTGCCGCGCGGGCTGTATTTCCGCATCGTCAGTCGCTTCACCGGGCTCTGAACGCAGCGGCGGGCGCGACCCGCCGCCATGCTCCCGTCTGTATGAAAACACGCATGACCTTAGGGTGAAGACACGTTAGATTCGTGTCGAAAAGCAACGGCCACGCCCCCCATCGCGCGATGGCCCAACCCGAGGAGAACTTGATGGATCGCACCTTGCATCGTCGCGAGTGGCTGACGCTGGCCGCCGCGAGCACCGCGGCTTTGATCGCGCGCCCGGCCTGGGCCGTGGTCGCGGCACAGGCCGAAACCCCGCTGCAAAGCTTCACCGGACCAGGCGCCAATCCGTTCTGGAACAGCGTGGGGCCGTATGTGACCTACCCGCAGAAATCGCCGCTGCTGCGCCTGACCGACCGCCCGATCCAGCTCGAAACCCCGCGCGCCTATTTCCGCAGCGCCATCACGCCCAACGAGGCGTTCTATGTGCGCTATCACTTGCCCGATATTCCCAACGCGATCGACCTCAAGACCTGGCGTCTGGAGCTCACCGGCAACTTCAAGCGCCCGCTGCAGTTGAGCTTCGATCAGCTCTTGCGCGAGTTCCGCAGCGTGGATATCGCCGCGGTGAACCAATGCTCGGGCAATTCTCGTAGCTACTTTCAGCCGCGCGTGCCAGGAGGTCAGTGGGGCAACGGCGCGATGGGCAATGCCATGTGGACGGGCGTGCGCCTGCGCGACGTGCTGGCCCGCGCCGGTATCGAAAAGGGCACGGTGCAGATACAGTTCGAAGGTCTCGACCACGGACCGGGCCCCGAGGGCAAAGGATCGCAACGCTTCATCAAGTCGTGGGACGTCCACGAGCCCATTCTTGACGAGGCGGTCATCGCCTACGCCATGAACGGCGAGCCGCTGCCCATGCTCAACGGCTTTCCGGTGCGGCTGGTCATGCCGGGCAAGTTCGCCACGTACTGGACCAAGCACCTCACCCACATCCGCGCGCTCACCACGCCGGACACCAACTTCTGGATGTACCCGGCCTATCAGATTCCGGACACCCCCAACGGCAGCACCACGCCGGAAGAACTCAAAGCGGGCAAGGTCAAGCTGGTGCCCATCGGTCATGTGAACATGCCGGTGCGCTCCTTCATCATCGACCCGGACGACAGCGCGCCCGTGGTACACGGCCTGCCCACGGTGATCCGCGGCATCGCCTTCAGCGGCATGGGCGGTATCCGCAAGGTCGAGGTGTCGACCGACGGCGGCCAGACCTGGAAGGCGGCCAAGCTCGGACGCGATCTAGGCCGCTATTCCTTCCGCGAGTTTGAACTGGCATGGAAGCCCGAACTACCCGGCTTGCAGACGCTGGCGGTGCGCGCCACCGACACCGGCGGACATGTGCAGCCCGATACTGGGGTGTGGAACCCCGGCGGCTATCTGTGGAACAAGATCGAGCGCCAGCAAGTGCTCGTGCTCGGCGCCTGATCGGGAGAGAAGATCATGCAAAAAACCCTCAACCTGCTCACCCTCGCTGCCGCCGCTGGGCTGGCGCTGTTGACGCTGTCCCTGCCATCGGCATTAGCCGAAACCCCGCGCCCCGGGCTGTTGAGTGCCGGCGACTATGCCGGAGGGCCACTGGGCTCGGAACTGCAGCCCGCGCGCGTGCAGCCGGGCAACGGTGCGGTGTATCGCGTCGGCAAGTGGCCCACTTACACCGCCGAGCTAGCCGCAGGTCCCGGGCGCGATGCCACGCTGGGCAACTGCAGCATGTGCCACAGCGTGACCTACATCACCCAGCAGCCCCCGCTGCCTGCGGCGACGTGGGAAGCCGAGGTGCACAAGATGATCAAGGCTTTCGGCGCACCCATCCAGGAAGCGACGGCCAAGGAGATCATCACCTACCTGCAGACGCACTACACGCCAGACACCCGCAAGGAGTGAAAGTGCAGTTGATCTGCGCGTTACCGCGCGTCGTCAACCGTTCTTGATGCGGCTGACGATGGCGTCGGTAAAGCGCTGGGTATTGGCCCGCCCGCCCAGATCGCCGGTGCGGATGTGGTCCACATTCAGCGTGTCGGAGATCGCCTGTCGCAGGCGGTTGGCTTTGTCGTGCAGATCGACATGGTCGAGCATGAGGGCAGCGGCCAGCATCAATGCGATGGGGTTGGCGATGCCCTTGCCCGCGATGTCAGGCGCCGAGCCATGCACCGCCTCGAAAATGGCTGCATCTTCCCCGATGTTGGCGCCGGGCGCCATGCCCAGTCCACCCACCAGCCCTGCGGCCAGATCCGACAAAATGTCGCCGAACAGATTGGTGGTCACCAGGGTGTCGAACTGCCACGGGTTGATCACCAGCTTCATGCAGCAGGCATCGACGATCACGTCGTCGAGCGCGATCTGGTCGGCGTACTTCTCCTTGTGCAGCATGTAGGCCGTTTCTAGAAAGATGCCGGTGAGCGCCTTCATAATGTTGGCCTTGTGCACCACGGTCACCTTTTTGCGCCCCAGGGCGATCGCGGTGCGGAAGGTGTAGTCGAGGATGTTGCGCGCGCCCTGCCGCGTGTTCACCCCGGTGGCGATGGCCACGGCGTGCGGATCGCCGTCGATCGGGATGTAGTGTTCATAGCCCATATACAGGCCTTCGACGTTCTCACGAAACACCAGCAGATCGATGTTGTCATAGCGCCCGCCGGGAATCAACGTCTTGGTCGGGCGCATATTGGCGAAGAGCTTGAATGCCTCGCGCAGGCGCACATTGCTGGAGCGATAGCCGCCGCCCGAGGGCGTTTCCAGCGGCCCCTTGAGCGCCAGCCGCGTGGTGCGGATGCTGGCCAGCGTGGCCGCGGGCAGCGGGTCGCCCGCGGTCTTCACCCCGCCCAGGCCCGCCACCTGCGCGTCCCAGTCGAAGGGATCGCCCAGCGCGTCGAGCACGGCCAGGGTGGCCTCCATGATTTCGGGGCCGATGCCGTCTCCGGCGATCAGGGTGGCGGGAATGCTGGGGGTCATCGAAGTCTCCGTTGATGGGGCGCTGATTCAGCAAGCAAGGTGCGTGCCGCAACGCATGATTGCTAGGGCGGGTGTAGACCCTAAACTGTAGCGAACGCATTCGACAACAAGGGAGCGAACATGAATTTGCGCAGCGGCCTAGTCATCCTGGTGATCGTGCTCATCGCCATCTTTTCCGCACTGAACTGGAGCGTGCTGATGGCGCACACCGAACTATCGCTGGGCTTCACCACGGCGAAGGCGCCGCTGGGGCTGATCATGCTCGGGCTCATCGTGGCGCTGGCGGCGGTGTTCCTGATCTACATCGTCGTGCTGCAAGCCGCGATGATGAGCGAATCGCGCCGCGTCGCCAAGGAGCTCAAGGCCCAGCGCGAACTGGCCGACAAGGCCGAAGCCTCGCGCTTCGACGAGTTGCGCCAGTTGCACAGCACCGACATGGACAAGCTGATCGCGCGCATCGACCAACTCGACCGCGAATTGCGCAGCGCCATCGAGGCCAATGCCAACGGCCTCAGCGCCGCTCTGGGCGAAATCGACGACCGCCTGCAATGCACGGGCACGCCGCGGCTGATGGGGTGAACACTCCCCCTCCCAACCTCCCCCACTGCGTGGAGGAGGAGTAAAAACAGGCGCGCTACTCCCTCCCCATTTGTGGGGAGGGCTGGGGTGGGGAGGATGTCGGCGCGGAGATTGGCATCACGCTAGGCGCCAGACAGGTTGTGGCATTACAGGCCTGCACCCGCAGCGCCAGCGCGGCACGCTGAGCGGGCGACAGGGCGGGTAGATCCAGCGTCACCCGCCCTTCCCACACCGCGATGCCCTGAGGGGCGAAAGCCGGACGAAACAGCAGCGGAGGCGGATAGCGCACCCCCGGCAGCGGCTGGCCACCGGCCAGCACGGTGGTAGCGATCAAATTCGGCTCGGAAGCCGGGTTCGCGTTGATGTGAAACCCCGGTGCGATGTGCAATTGCAGCCGGTCGCTCGCCGACCATTTCACCTGCACACGGTCGGAGGAACATGCGCCTTGGGGCAGACCGACGCAATCTGCAGGCCGAGTTTCGGCATTGGCCGACGGTACCGCCCAGACCGCGCGCCCCGCGGCGCTGTCGAGCGTCTGCAGCAGATCGGGCCAATCGAGCGGGCGCGCCTGCACTTGCAGCGCCAAAGGCCGCAGCGCGCGGCGCGCCGCATCAGCCCAATGCGCCTGCCCGGTGCGCTGCGCCAATTCAAGCAGCGCGGCAATGGCCGCGCTCTGCCCCGAAGGCCGATGCACATCGCCCTGCAAGGGCGTGGGGAAGGGCAAGGCATCGGATGTCGGCGCCGAGCGCAGGCTGCCATCAGGCGCGGCAAACCGCTGCAGCATGGCCGCGGCCAGATCGCTGGCGCGCTGGCTCCAGCGCGCATCGTGCTGCACGCTGGCCAGGGTGAGATAGGCGCGGGCAAGCTCGGCGTAATCGTCGAGAAAACCGGGATTGCCGACGTGCCCGCCCGCCCATTGATGCACCAGCAGACGCTGATGCGGGTTCCAGGCGTGCTGCCACTCCCAGTCGGCCGCGCGCACGGCGGCCTCAGTTAGCGCGCGGTCGTCCAGCACCATGCCCGCCTGAGCCAGCGCGCGGATGGCCATCGCGTTGTCGGCGGTGACGATCTTGTCATCGCGCCGCGGCTGCGGGCGATGGTTGCGCGCGGCGAGCAGGGCGCGGCGCTGAGGCGCGAGTTGTTCCAGCCGCGCGACCCACAGCCCCTGCCGCAGCAGGTGCTCGGCCACGTCGCGCCGCTGGCGCAGCAAGCCTGATTCGCTTCCCGGGTGCACGGGCGTCAGCGCATAGAGCGCAAACCACGCCTGCGCCTGCTGCGGGCCGAGCACGCCGTCGATCTGGGCCGTCGTCCACAGATCGGTGGCGCCTTCCACCCCGCCGGTTTCGGCGGCGATGGCCGTGGCGAACACGCCCTGGGGCAGGCGCAGATCGCGCAACAAAAAGCCTGCAGTGCGCTGCGCCGTCCAGCGCAGGTCGGGCAGCCGGGTCTGCGCGTAGGCCCGCGTATAGACCGAGAGCAGTTGCGCGTTGTCCGACAGCATCATCTCGAAATGCGGCACCGACCAGCCGGGATCGACGGCGTAGCGGCGAAAACCGCCGCCGAGCTGATCCATCAGCCCGCCCTGCGCCATAGCCTGCAGCGTGAACACCGCGGCATGCGTCGCTTTCGGCTCGCCCGCGCCGCCACGCGCCAACATCCAGGCCAGCAGCGGCGGCTGCGGAAAACGCGCGGCAGAAGTGGCTGAGGCGAAACCGCCGTCGAGGGCGTCGAAGCGGTGAAGCGCCTCGGTCTGCGCGGTCTGCGTCCAGGCCGCAGGGTCGCTCGGCGCCGAGGCATCGCCCGCAATGGCCGCAGCTTGCATGGCCTGCGCGATCTGCGCGGCGATGCGCTTGACCTCGGCCGGATGCTGCGTCCAGTTCTTGTGCAAGGTCGCGAGCAGGGTGGGAAAGCCCTCCTGCTGCGCCGTGGCCTTGGGCGGGAAGTAGCTGCCGATGTAGAACGGCTGCAGATCGGGGGTGAGGAAAACGTTGTTCGGCCAGCCGCTGTCGCGCGTCATGATTTGCCGCGCTAGCATGTAGATGTGGTCGATGTCGGGCCGCTGTTCGCGGTCGACCAGCACGTTGACGAACCAGCGGTTCATCAACGCGGCGATCTGCGGGTTGCGGTAAAGCTCGCGCTGCGCCACATGGCACCAGTAGCAGGCGGAGTAACCGATGGAGAGATAGATGGGCTTGTTCTCGCGCCGTGCCTTGTCCAGCGCCTGCGGCCCCCACGGGTACCAGTCCACCGGGTCATGGGCATGCTCCAGCAGGTAAGGATCGTGCGAATCCGCTAGATGATTGGTGCGCGGCGACGCCGCCTGCGCGGCCACGCCCCCGGCGAAAAGGAAGCAAAGCGCCGCACCGCGCAACCACGCGATCCAGCCCATGCGGCCCGATGGGTGATGCTGCGACACCATCGCGTTCAGCCTGCCATGAGGGGTGGCAGTCGCAGCGCCACAGCCTGCTCGCGTGCGGCCTGCACCGCCTGCGCAATCGCCGTGGCCTTGCCGCCGGATTGCGTCACTTGCTGCGCAATCGCCCCCGCGTCCACGCCCTGCGCCGAATCCAGTGCGGCCAGCAGGCGCGCGCGTTGCGGATACGGTTGCTGCGGAAAGTCGCCGCCGCGTCCGCGATGATCGGCTTCGCAGGCCAGCAGCGCCTGCGCGAATCGTTCCGGTCGGCGCAAGGCATCGCAGCGCTGCAGCAGACGCAACGTGGCCTCGGCGCTCAAGCCCAGACAGCGGTGAATATTGCCGTGCTCGGCGGCCACCACGGCGGCCAGCTCGGCGCAGTCGGTCGGCACGCGCAGTCTCCGCGCCACCTCGGCCGCCAGCGCCACGCTGCGCTGCTCGTGTCCGATATGGCGCGGCAGCACGTCCTTCGGGGTCGTACCCTTGCCCAGATCGTGCATCAGACAGGCCCAGCGCACTGCCAGCGGGGCGTCGAGTGCAACTGCCGCCTGCAACACCAGCATGACGTGCACCCCGGTATCGATCTCGGGGTGATAGTCGGCCCGCTGCGGCACGCCCCACAGCCGGTCTAGCTCCGGCAGCAACCGCGCGAGCGCGCCGCAATCGCGCAGCACCGCGAACAGGCGCTGCGGCTGCGGCTCCATCAGGCCGCGCGCCAGTTCCTGCCACACCCGCTCGGGGACCAGCGCATCCACCTCGCCCGCATGCACCATGTGGCGCATCAAGTCCATGGTCTCGGGGGCGACGGAAAAATCGCCGAAGCGCGCCGCGAACCGCGCCAGCCGCAGAATGCGCACCGGGTCTTCCGCAAACGCCGCCGAGACATGCCGCAACACCCGCGCCTGCAGATCGCGCCAGCCGCCGTAGGGGTCGATAAGCGTGCCATCCGCCGCGCGCGCCATGGCGTTGATGGTGAGGTCGCGGCGCAACAAATCTTCCTCCAGCGTGACCTCGGGCGCCGCCTGCACGACAAATCCCCGATAGCCCGGCGCCGTCTTGCGCTCGGTGCGCGCCAGGGCGTATTCCTCGTGGGTTTGCGGATGAAGAAACACCGGAAAGTCGCGCCCCACCGGCAGAAACCCAGCATCGATCATCTGCTGCGGCGTCGCCCCCACCACCACCCAGTCGCGGTCGCCATGCGGACGCCCCAGCAAGGCATCACGCACCGCACCGCCGACGACAAAGGAACGACCGGGAGGATGAACGACAGAAGAAGTCATGCCGGTCAGTGTAAAAGCCCGCTGCCAAATGGAAACAGGCCGCCCGAGGCGGCCTGTTTCCATTCAAGTCACTTTGTGCTCACGGCAACGAGGCTAGCCACGGCCCATTGTCCGTATTGCCGCTGTTCTGCCATTTGCCATTTGCTGACTTGTTAGTCGCATCGAACTGACCGATATACGTGGCACCTGTGCTCGTGTTGCCCATAAACTGCCCTTGATCATTCAAGGCTCCGGTCAAGGTGAAAGACCCGTACAAGTTGGAAGTGCAGTTGTTCACATTTTGGGTTGCGTCGATCACTCCTGATTGATTGACGACTACCGTGCAACTACCAGAATCACCGCCTGACGGCAACGAAGATGAGTAGCTTGCCGTCCAAGTACCAGCAAAGGCTGCTAACGAGGACGTCGTACCAGGATTGAGATTCACCCCCGTGCTGGGCTGATCGGGATTCCAGCTATTCACAACAGTGTCGCTGCCGATTGGCGCCGTAATGACTACGGCATTGTTTCCACAAGCCGTGGTCGACAACACATAACTGCCATCACTGCTCGTTTTGTTGGGAGAAGTGGAACAAACCTGTCCAGTTGCTGGGTTGGTCGCCGTGACGTAGACATCGGAGACGCCACCTCCAGAACTGTTTGTCACCTTGCCTGAGACACAATCCGCCGTGCAGGTCGCAGGTGCTGTTCCTCCACCCCCACCCCCGCCACACCCCGCCAGAAGCGCCACCAAGCCCAACACGGCTACATGCCGGTAGTTCCACATCACGTTTTTCATACCCCCTCCGATTATGTTTTTCAATGAACTGAATCGCCCAACCCTCCTGCTTGGCGGCGATGTGGATGAAATTGTCCAACTTTCGAACAGCCAATTTTTCCGGCGTTTCAAAAATTGACACATTTCGCCAAATCCTCCGCAGCTTACCGCTGCTACGCTGCTTCGCTTAGACTTTACAAAGTCGCAAACAACGACAAACAGCGATATGAGCCCGGTCATCGAAATTCGTATTGAATAGTGACCGTTCCTCTTCATTTTTCTGCAGGAACATCCCGGCATATGGGGCAAGAAACACAAGCGCGAGTTGCCGACTCTTGGTGCGAGGACATTGCACAGTGGGCGGAGCATTTGCCGCTGATGGCCGCTTGTTTCGATGCGCACAGCCACTTGTTGTATTGCAATACGGCGTATGCGAACTGGCTGGGCAAGACCCCGGCGGAACTGCTGGGCAAGTCGCTGGATGCCTTGGTTCCGCATGAAACGCTGGTCACCATCACGCCACACATTGCCGCCGTGCTGCGCGGCGAGATCGCGCAATACGAACGCCAGGGGCATCACGCAGGACGCCAGGCGAAAAGATGGCTGCGGGTGCGGCTGGTGCCTTTTCCGCCAGGTGAACAAGGCGCGGTACTCGGCTATTTCTGCTTCATGCAGGACACCACCCGACTGCATGCCAGCGACACCTCGCTCGACCTGCTGCGCACCAGTCCGGGACTGACGGTCTGGGAACTCGATCTGCAGACCGGGCAATTGCACGCCGAGCAGAACTGGCTCGACGAGGCGCACCGGCATGAGCCCAAGACCTTCACCATTCCGGAATGGATGGGCCATGTGGCGCCAGCCGATCTGCCCGCGCTGGAACAGGCGATTGCGCGCATCAGTGCCCCCGATGGTTTTGTGCAGACGGTCGAGACCCGCTTCATCCGAGTGGACGGCAGCACAGTGACCACCATGAACCACGGCATGGTGCGCGAGCGCGGGCCCGGTGGCGTCGCCACGCGCATCTTCGGCCTGACCTGGGATATCACCGAGTTGCGGCAAACGCAGACCCGGCTGCAGCGCAGCGAGAGCCGCTTTCGCATGCTGGCGGAGTTGTCGAGCGAGTGGTTCTGGGAGTCCGACCCCAACGATGTCCTGATCTACATCACCCGCAGCTCGCGCCGCGTTAGCGAGTCTCCGCTGGCAACGCTCAATCTGGTGGGGCACAACCTCAATTCGCTCTATCCGGGGCAGGAGTTTTCACCGGAATGGGCGCAACTGCGCTTTCTCATGGAAGAACATGAAGAGGTGCGCGATCTCATCGTGCCATTCCGCCTCGGGCCGGATCAGGCCTTGCTGTGGTGGCGGATCGACGCCTCGCCGATGATCGACCATCTCGGTCTGTTTCAGGGTTACCGCGGCGTGGTGCGCGACGTCACCAAGGCGCACCAAGCCGAAGAAAAACTCGAACTCGCCGCCTATCGCGATACGCTCACCGGCCTGGCCAACCGCACCCTGTTTGAAAAGCATGTGGAAGACGCTATTGCCGTCACCCCGCCGGGGCAGAGCTTCGCGGTGCTATTCATCGACCTCGACCGTTTCAAGCTGATCAACGACGCGCTGGGCCACGCCGTCGGCGACAAGGTCCTGGTGGAAACCGCCCAGCGCCTGGTGCAGCTCGCCCGGCCCAACAACACCGCCGCGCGCTTTGGCGGCGACGAATTCCTCATCCTGGCCCGCGACGCGCATGATGCCGCGCAGGCCCTGCGCATGGCCATGCTGGTGCAGCAGTCGCTCGCCGAGCCCATGCACCATGCCGAGCGCACCCTGCAGACCACCGCGAGCATCGGGGTAGCGGTGTTCCCGCAGCACGGCCGCACCACGGCCGAACTGCTGGGCCGCGCGGATGCGGCGATGCATGAGTCCAAGATGCTGGGGCGCAATCGCGTCGAGTCGTTCTCGGTGGCGTTGCAGTCGCGCATCGAACGCCGCTCGCAACTGGAAGAAGAGCTGCGCGCAGCCATTGCCAACCGGCGCTTCGAGGTGCATTTCCAGCCCATTTGGTCACGCAAGCAAAACGTGCTGCTGCACGACGACTCCGCCACGCTGGAGATCCTGCGCAGCGCCTACGAGATCGCTGGGGTCGAGGCTCTGGCGCGTTGGACGCGCGGCAACGGCGAGCGCGTGCAGCCCGACGAGTTCATCACCATCCTGGCCGACTGCGGCCTGCTCGACAGCTTCGGCCCGGTGATGATGTCCGTCGCCTTGGAGGGCTTCGCGCGCCTGCGCAAGGAACAAGGCTTCACAGGCACCATGGCCTACAACGTGTCGCCGCGACAACTGCATGTGAACGCCTGCGTGTCCTGCATCTTCGACATGGCGGCCAGTTTCGACGTGCCACGCGACAAGCTGGTACTCGAACTCACCGAAAACGTGGAAATCGAGCACAACCCCGACCTGCTCGCGGTGTTCGAGCAATTCCGCCAGATGGGCGTGCAGCTCTCGCTCGACGACTTCGGCGTGGGCTATTCCAACCTCGGCTATCTCACCCGCCTGCCGGTGTCGCAGATCAAGATCGACCGCGCCATTGCCTCGGGCGTGAGCACCGACCGCTTTAAAGCCGCCATCGCCCGCGCCACCCTCACCATGGCCAAGACCCTCAACCTGGAAGCGGTGGCCGAGGGCGTGGAAACCGTCGCCGACCTGCTGTGGATGGAGCGCGCGGGCTGCCCGATGATTCAGGGCTGGGTATTCTCCCGCGCCCTCAATCTGCAGCAGACCCTGAACCTGCTGCGCGACCTGCGCACCCAGCAAACCCACTGACGCCCGCCACACCCAGGACAGGAACACGCCGCCGCCGCAGGGCCGCCGCAAGGCGGCGGCAACCCCCTTGGGGGGCAGCGCAGGCGAAGCCGAAGCGTGGGGGCTCCTACTCCGGACGCAGCTCTCGCCGCAGAATCTTGCCGACCGGCGTCTTGGGCAGTTCGCCGCGGAACTCGATGAACTTGGGCCGCTTGTAGCCGGTGAGTTGCTCGTGCAGGAAGTCGCGCAGTTGCGCTTCAGTCAGCGCCGGATCTTTTTTCACCACGAACAGCTTGACCGCCTCGCCGGAATTCGCGTCAGGCACGCCTACCGCGGCGGCTTCGAGCACGCCGGGATGCATCACCGCCACGCCCTCGATCTCGTTGGGATAGACGTTGAAGCCCGACACCAGAATCATGTCTTTCTTACGGTCGATGATTTTCACGAAGCCCCGCGCATCGATCTCGCCGATATCGCCGGTGCGTAAAAAGCCGTCGGCGGTAAAGGTGCTGGCGGATTCTTCCGGGCGGTTCCAGTAGCCGCGCATCACCTGCGGCCCGCGCAAGGCGATTTCACCGGGCAGGCCGGGCGCCACTTCGCGGCCGTTGTCGTCCACCAGTTGCAACTCGGTGGACGGAATCGGCATACCGATGGTGCCGCTGTAGCGGTCGGTATCGGTGGGGTTGCAGATGGCCGAGGGCGAGGTTTCAGACAGGCCGTAGCCTTCACAAATGGGGCAGCCGGTGCGCTCCAGCCAGCGCTTGGCCACGGCCTCCTGCACGGCCATGCCGCCGCCCAGGCACATTTTCAACGCCTTCCAGTTCACCGTGTCGAAGTCCGGGTGGTTGAGCAGTCCGTTGAACAACGTGTTCACCGCCGGGAAAGAGTGCACCTCGTACTTCGCCAGTTCCTTGAGCGTCGCTGGCAGGTCGCGCGGGTTGGGGATGAGAATCATCATGCCACCCTCCTGCGCGCTGAGCATCATGATCACGGTGAAGGCGAAGATGTGATAGAGCGGCAGCGCGCAAATGGTATTGAGCTGCTTGCCTGCAGGCAGCTTGCCCAGCGCCGGGGCATACCAGGCGGCGGACTGCACGATGTTGGCGACGATATTGCGGTGAGTGAGCGTGGCGCCCTTGGCCACGCCGGTGGTGCCGCCGGTGTATTGCAGCAGGGCCACGTCTTCCGCCCCCACCTGCGGCGGACTGAAGGTCAGGCCAGACCCTTGACCGAGCGCCGCCTTCCAGGCCACATGGCCCGGCAGCGACCAGCGCGGCACCAGCCGCTTTTTGTGCCGCACTACATAGTTGACGATGGCGCCCAGCGGAAAACCCAGGGTTTCGCCCATATTCGCCACGATCACCTGTCGCACCGCGGTGCGGTCGATGACCTGCTGCAGGGTATGGGCGAAGTTTTCGAGGATGACGATGGCCACCGCCCCGCTGTCCTTGAGCTGGTGTTCGAGTTCGCGCGGGGTGTAAAGCGGGTTGACGTTGACCACCACCAGCCCGGCGCGCAGCGCGGCGGCGACCGCCACCGGATATTGCGGCACATTGGGCATCATGATCGCTACGCGGTCGCCCTGGTTCAGCCCCAGCGATTGCAGATAAGCCGCCAACGCGGTGCTTTGCGCCTCCCACTGCGCGTAAGTCGTCTTGTGCCCCATGAAGGCGTAGGCGGGGCGCTCGGCGTAGGCCTTGAAGCTGCGCCCCAGCAGCGCTCCAACATTGGAAAAAATGTCCGGGTCGATGTCCGCAGGCACGCCTGCGGGATAGTTCGCCAGCCAGATCCGCTCCATGAACTGTCTCCTGCTTTGTTTTGAATGCAGCGCAACGGGAAAAAGCACGCCCGTTCGATTTCCAGAACATAGCCGATTCGGGGCAATTCGGCTAGGGTGTGTTCACGGTTTCGCTTCAGCAGCAGCAGCAGCGCTTTGCTCGGCCGCCGCCGCGCCCAGTCGGCTGCGCAGGGCGGCGATGCGCGCCATCGCGGCGTCCTTGTTGCTGGTCTTGGGCTGCCCGGTCTGCATTTCCCCGATGAAGCGGCTGGGGCTGCGCCCCGCTGCGCCGCGCCCCTGCTTGCGTTTCTGGCACCAACTCAGCACCAGGGTCTGGCGCGCGCGGGTCACGCCTACATACATCAGGCGGCGTTCTTCTTCCAGCGTAGAGTCGGTCAGCGGCCGGTCGTCGGTGAAAAACGGCAGCAGACCTTCCTCGCAGCCGGCCAGCACCACATGCGGCCACTCCAGCCCCTTGGCGGCGTGCAGGGTGCACAGGGTCACGGCGTCGCGCTGGTCGCCGCGCTCCTGCAGTTGGGTGATGAGGGAGATGGTCTGCGCGATCTGGGTGAGGCCGACCTTGTCTTCTTCGGCCTTGCGCTCGATCCAGCCGCAAAAGTCGTCCACGTTCTTCCAGCGCTGCTCGGCCTCGCGCGGGTTGTCGCTGTGCTCTTCCAGCCAGGCGCGAAAGCCGATGGTCTCGAGCATCTCGCGCAGCAACTCGCCGGCCGGCGCGGTGCGGGCGCGCCACTCGATGTCGTGCAGCAGACGGCCAAACTCGCGCAGATGATCGGCCGGGCGCGCGCCCACCGCGGCGGGCATGGAATCGCGGAACAGCGCCTCGAACATCGACACCTTCCATTGCCCGGCGAAGGTGCTCAGCGCCGCCAGGGTTTGCGGCCCGACGCCCCGGCGCGGCGTGGTAACGGCGCGCAGAAAGGCGGGATCGTCGTCGGGATTGGCCAGCAGCCGCAGATAGGCGCAGACGTCCTTGATCTCGGCCCGGTCGAAAAAGCTCTGCCCGCCGCTGACCACATAGGGAATGTTGGCGCGGCGCAGCGCCTGCTCCAGCGGACGCGACTGGTGATTGGCGCGGTAGAGCACGGCGATGTGCGCCAGTTCGGCATTGCGCCCGCTGCGCAGCGCCTGGATGCGCGCGGCCACCATCTGCGCCTCTTCGTCTTCATTCTGCGCGGCGCGCACCTCCACCGCCTCGCCCTCGCCATGCTCGCTCCACAAACTCTTGGGGTAGAGCTTGGGGTTGCTCTGAATGATGGCGTTGGCCGCGCGCAGAATGGCGTTGGTCGAGCGGTAGTTCTGCTCCAGCTTGATGACTTCAAGCGTGGGCCAGTCGGTCTGCAGGCGGCGCAGATTGTCCAGCGTGGCGCCGCGCCAGCCGTAGATGCTCTGGTCGTCGTCGCCCACTGCGGTAAATCGCCCTTTGTCGCCCACCAGCAGACGCAGCAGGTCGTACTGCGCGGCGTTGGTGTCCTGGTATTCGTCCACCAGCAAATAACGCAACTTGCTCTGCCAGTGCTCGCGCACGTCGGCATGCTGCTGCAACAGGGTGACGGGCAGCCAGATCAGGTCGTCGAAATCGACCGCCTGATAGGCCTGCAGCATGTCGGCATAACGCGCGTACACCTTGGCCGCCACGCGCTCGTCGTCGTTCTCTGCCACGCGCGCCGCCGCTTCGGGCGTGAGCATGGCGTTTTTCCACAGGCTGATGGTCCACTGCCAGCGCCGCGCCTGGGCGTTATCGGTGGTGGCGCCGGCATCGCGCAACAGGCCGGTGACGTCGTCGGCGGCGAGGATGGAGAACTTGGGCTTCAACCCCAGCGCCTGCCCGCTTTCGCGCAACATGCGCACGCCCAAAGCGTGGAAGGTGGAGATGGCGAGCTTGCTGGCCACGCCGCGCTTGTCCACCAGTTGCGCCGCACGCTCGCGCATTTCGGCTGCCGCCTTGTTGGTGAAGGTGATGGCCGCGATCTGATCGGGCTCAAGCCCAGCGCGCAGCAACCGCCCGATCTTGTGCGTAATGACCCGCGTCTTACCGCTGCCCGCCCCGGCGATGACGAGGCAAGGCCCGGAAAGATGGGCGACGGCACGTTCCTGGGCAGCGTTGAGCATGAGGCAGTTGAAGACGCAAAGCGGTGGAGTGTAAGACCCGCACCGCAGCGCGAATCAAACCACGGCCCGGTCAACCTTCACCTTGGCGTAGGAACGCTCAACTCGGGCGACGCGGACTGCATAGTCGACATACCACTTGGCCTTGCCCAGGTCTTGCGCGCCAAGGTGTTCGACCTGTTGTTTCCAGCGGGCCACCGCATCTAGGGACGACCAATAAGACACGGTGATGCCAAAGCCGTCTGCGCGCCGGACGCTCTCGATCCCAAGGTAGCCCGCTTGTTGGGGCGCCAATTCGGCCATGCGCCGTGACATGGCCTCATAGCCAGCGTCGTCCGCGGACCGAAGGGATGAAAAAATCACAGCGAAATACGGAACCTGCGCATCAAAGCAGGCTATGGGAGAAGCCGCATGACTCTCACTGGCCAGTGCCCCTTGCGCCCGGTAAGGCTCATCCGCGGGCAAGAAAACCCCCTCGGCCCTGGCTTGCGTCATCCACTTGGCCACCGCCGGAAGGGCGGCAACGGTTTGCACATAACGCCAGGCCCAGTCCGGCAGCGTGGGGCGGTAGGTGACAAAACGCATGCAGACCGGGGCGTAGAACGCATCGACCAGGCCGAATGCGCCGAAGAGGAAGGGGCCGCCGCTGGTCTGCAGCGCGCCTTGCCACATGCGCAGGATCTGGTCGATGTCGCGCTGCACGGCCGGGTTCCAGCCCCGGCCCGGCAGATCGGCCTCGATGTTCATCACCATGTGCTCGCGCAAGGCGCCAAAGCCGCTGTGCATGCTGGCGCACAGACTGCGGGCCAGCGCCCGCTCAGCGACGTCTTGCGGCCAGAGTGCGAGCTCCGGAAAACGCTCGGCCAGGTATTCGCCGATGGCCAGCGAGTCCCAGATGCGCAGATCGCCGTCTTCGAGCACCGGCACCTTCGCCACGGGCGAGAGGGGCGACAACTGCGCGGCAAACTCGGGCGTATCGAGCCAGTGCGGGCGTTCTTCGAAGGGAATGCCAAACGCGGTCATCGCCACCCAGGGGCGCATGGACCAGGAGGAATAATTTTTGTTGCCGATGTGCAGGATGAACATGACGGTCCTTCGCGCGGGAGATAAAGGCCGCCATTGTCCCGCCCGACCCCGCGCTTTCCAAACCGTTTTTTCGCATGGCCGCCATGCGGGCGGCGCATGGTGGATGCCCTTGGAAAATCAGCGCCCCGCAGTCGCCCGCATCGGCCCGTATTCCGACTCCTGATACTTGGGGTCGAGGTAGGTGGGGGCGATGGCCTCCAAAGACTCGGGGTGCGGCACGCCGAGCTCCGGCGCGAAGCCGGGCAGGGCCCCGCTGCACACGCTGTCGACCTTCATCGAGTCGAGGTTGTCACGGCTCATCACCGGCTCGCCCGGAGCGAGTTCCATCATCAGCGCCTGCAGCCGTCCCAGCGCGTCGGGCAGGGGGATGATGCTGCGCCCTCTGCCGCCGCCCACCCGCGCCCACTGGCCGGAAAGCCGCACCAGTTCGGCCAAGGTGTAGGTGCCCGGGCCGCAGAGTTCGTAAGTCTGGCCGAGGGTTTCACCCGCCTGCGGGCCCACGAGGCTGCTGGCAAACGCCGTGACCACGTCGCCGACGTACACCGGGGCAAAACGGGTTTTCGCCCCGGCCAGCGGCACGACCGGAAACACCCGCTGCAACTTGGCGAAGGTATTGAGAAAGTTGTCTTCGGGGCCGAACACCACCGAGGGCCGAAAAATAGTGAGGTCGATCCCGGCCTGCGCCTTGAGCGCCGCCTCGCCGTCGCCCTTGGAGCGCAGATACATCGACGGCCCGTTGGAATCGGCCCCGAGCGCGCTCATGTGCACCACGCGGCGCACGCCCTGCTGCGCACAGGCGGCGGCGATGCGGCGCGGCAAATCGACATGCGCGCGGGCGAAGTCGGCCCCGTAGGGCTGGCCGCGCCTGCCTTGCAGAATGCCCACGAGGTTGACCACGGCGTCGCGCCCGGCCACCAGTTTGGCCAGCTTGGCGTCATCATGCACATCAGTCTCGACCACATCGACCAGCGGCAGTTGCACCAGATGACGGGCGCGCTGACGGCGGCGGGTGGGCACGGTGACGAAATGATTGGCCAGCGACAGGGCGTTGACCAGGCGGCTGCCAATGAAACCGCTGCCGCCGATGACGAGAATGTTCTGCTGCTGCATGAGAGTTCCTGAAAGATCGCGACAGGGCAAAGTGTGCCAGAACCCCGCCGGAAGGGGAATGCGCCGCATCAAGCCCCGGCACCCCATGTTGCCTCTGAAGGAAACGTGGGGGCGCTCAGTGCGGACTGCTCAGTGCGGATTACTCAGGGCCGATTGCCCTGATTGCTCGCCAGCATGGCGTCGGGCGAGCCCACATCGCCCAGTCTGGCCTTGAGCGACTGCGGCTTGCCGCTGAGGATGGCGGCGTACACCGTGGCGTTGGCCAGCACGCGCTTGACGTAATCGCGGGTTTCGGGAATGGGAATGTTCTCGGCGAAGATGGCGCCGGGCAGCAGCGGCTGATCGGGCAGACCCATATTGCGCCAGCGCAGCGGCCGCCCCGGCCCGGCGTTGTAGCCCGCGGCGGCCAGCGCCTCGGAGCCATCGAACTGCTGCAGCAGCCCGCCGAGGTAGGCGCTGCCGAGTTGCACATTCACCCCCACGTCGGCGATCTGGTCGTGGCTGTAACCGGTCAGGCCGATCTTGCGCGCCACCAGTTTGGCGGTGGCCGGCATGAGTTGCATCAGCCCCGAAGCGCCCACCCACGACTTGATGTTGGCGATAAAGCGCGACTCCTGGCGGATCAGGCCGTAGAGAAAAGCCTCGTTCACGTCTTCGGCCTGAGAGGCTTTGGCGATGGCTTCACGGTAAGGCATGGCGTAGCGCTGGGCGATGTCCACCCCGCCCGTCACCCGTTCGCTGGTGTTGATGCAGCGATCCCAGAGCTGTTGCTGGCAGGCCAGTTCGGCTGCGCCCTGCATTTGCTGGTTGTCGAGCCCGCGTAGCGAAAAATTCCATTCGCGCACGGCCTCATTGCGCAGGTCGATGCTGAACAAGGCCAGCGAGCGCTGCAGCCCCGGCCGCGCCGCTTGCTGCGCAACGACCGACAAAGGCGCCGGGGGCAGGGAAGCCGGCAGGCTGACCTTCATGCCCAGCGCGTCGGTAGCGAGCTGGCCGTAAAAATCCCAGGGATTCGCCACCTCGGCCAGCAGCGCGCGGCCCTCGATCGGGTGGCCGAGTTTTTCGAGCGCGCGGGCGTGCCAGTAGCGCCAAGACAGGTCTTTGTCGCCCTGATCGATCAGCGTGCGCGTGGCGCTGCGCACCAGCGGCCAGTCTTGCGCGCGCAGCGCGGCGCGCACCTGCCATTCGAGCACCGTGGTCGAAGGCACAAAGGCCGGATCGGCCTGGCCCATTCGGGCATACCAGCGGGCGGCTTCGGGCTGCAGACCCAGCGCGGCCGACAGACCGATGCGTCCCCAGATCTGAGCCCGGTCTCGCGCGGGCAGCGCGGAGAAATTGTCTTGCAGCAGGCGTGCGGCCTGCCCTGGATCTTGCCGCGCCATGCTCAGCAGCGCCAGCACCAGATATTGCCGCTGATCGGCGTTGGCGATCGCCGCAGACGGCCCCCGCCGCACCACATCGAGCAGGTAGCGCACTGTGTCGGAGTCGGTCTGCGCCAGAATGCGCCAGCTTCCGGTCGGCAGAAAAGGCGCGAGCAGATCGCGCGCCTGCTTGGCGCGGCCGTCTTCGTAAAACCGGCGCATACGCTGCCACAGCATCTCGCGCGGCATGGCGCCGTCTTGCAGCAGCGCGCTGGCCGCACTGTTGCAGCCCACGCCGCCATAGCGCTGATCCATCCACAGCTTGAACACCTGCGCCGTCACGTCGGCATGTTGGGTGACGAACTGGCTCTGCAGGTCGTAGCACTGCACCTGCGGGTCGTCGCGCATGATGAAGTGCGGATAGACGCGGTTGAAATCGGTCCAGTCTTCGCGCTTGCCCAGCTCTAACAGCCAGTCGTTGCGCAGACGGTCGAGCACATAAGTGTGCGGGTAGTTGCGGGCGAAGGCGTCGAAATCGGCCTGCGTGGCTTCGGAGAGCGTGGGTTTGATCGCCCAGTAAGCCACCCAGGGTTCGAGCAGCGTGCCTTTGAGTTGCCGCAGGGCATCGAGCGCGGGCTGCGGGTCGCCGCGCTGCGAGGCCTTTTGCGCGGCCAGCAGCAACTGCGCCTGATCGACCGGAATGACGGGCATGGCCGGCATGACCACCGGCGCCGCGCTCACGCTGGCCTGCGCAGCGGGCGCCGCCGCACGGGCGGCGATGGGCGCAGACTGCGCCATCGCCAGCGGTGTGAGCACACTCAAACCCAGCCCGCCGAAACAACGCACGAAGCGGCGCAAAATAAGCGGCAACAACCGATTCATTCTCATAGGACGTCAGCTTACCGTGAACCCGCCCCTGTACGACCCATTGTCCCCAGAGACCGATCAGCAATTGCGCCCCAATCTGCGGCGCGAGTTGATCGCCAAACGTCAGGCGCTGCCCGACCTGGAACGCCGCGATGCCGAGCTGACCGAGCGTCTGCTGCAGGTGCTCGACGCCCTGGAGCCCGAAACCCTCGGCGCCTACTGCGCCACCCGCGGCGAGTTCGACCCCATGCCTGCCGTCACCCAATGGCTGGCGGCGCACCCCGAATGCACCCTCGCCCTGCCCCGTGTCAAAGAAGCCACCAAGGAAATGACCTTCTTCGCCTGGGCGCCGGGCGAGCCGCTGCGTCCTGGCCCTTACGGCATCGCCGAACCCACGGGCGAGGCCGTGCTCAACCCCACCACCCTGCTCGTCCCCTGCGTGGGCTTTGCCGACGTCGGGCTGCGTCTGGGCTATGGTGGCGGCTATTACGACCGCTACCTGGCCGGGCGCGAAGAGGTTTACACCGTGGGCCTGAGCTATGCCTGCTGCGAGCTGCACCAACTCGACATGCAGCCGCACGACCAGCTCATGGACCTGGTGCTGACCGAAGACGGCCTGTACGGCCTGGACGCGCTCTCGCTCACCCTGGTCGATTGAAGCCCAAGGTCGATCCGCTGCTGGAATACGCCGAAGTCGCCCCCGACGCCAGTGGCCAGGCGTCCAGCCCGCGCTACGGCGACATCTACGCCAGCCGCGCCGGCGCGCTCGGACAGGCGCGCGGCGTTTACCTGCAGGGCTGCGGCCTGCTCGACGCCCCGCCGCGCTGGGCGGGCCGCGAGCAGTTCACCGTGCTGGAAACCGGCTTCGGTCTCGGGGTGAACTTTCTCGCCACCTGGGCGGCGTGGCGCACCGACCCGCAGCGCTGCGCCCGGCTCGACTACGTCAGCCTAGAACTGCACCCGGTGCGCGCCGCCGATCTGCTGCGCCATGCCCCGCCCGAATTGCAAGCGCTCGCCGTGGAACTGGCCGCGCAATGGCCCGCTCCGGTACGCGGTCTGCACCGCATCCTTCTTGATGCGAACAGGCTGGACGCCCCCCACGCTCCGGCTGCGCTGCCCGCCGGGGAACCCATCCCCACCCCAACCCTCCCCACAAGTGGAGAGGGAGTAACCACGCCTCCCCCACCTCGTGGGGGAGCTTGGGAGGGGGAGTTGCCCGCCTTGGAGCAGTCCGGCGGCGGGGTGCATCTGCTGCTGGCCTTTGGCGATGCCGCCGAACTCGCGCCCAAACTCAAGCTGGGCGCCGACGCGCTCTACCTCGACGGCTTCGCGCCCGCGCGCAACCCCGCCATGTGGACGCCCGAGCTCTTCCGCGCCCTCGCCCGCCTGGTCAAGCCCGGCGCCCGCGCGGCCAGCTACACCGTGGCGCATGCCGTGCAAAAAGGACTGGAGCAGGCCGGTTTCACCATCGAACTGCAACCCGGCTGGGGCGGCAAGCGGCAGCGCCTGCAAGCCACCTTCAACCCCCGCTGGAAGCGCACCCGCCACACCCTGCCCGCACCCTGGCCCGCAGCGCTGCCGCGGCATGCCGTGGTCATCGGCGCCGGTTTGAGCGGCGCCGCCTGCGCCCATGCCTTGGCGCAGCGCGGCTGGACGGTCGAAGTCCTCGAATCCGGCCCGCACCCCGCGGGCGGCGGCTCGGCCATGCCCGCAGGTCTGGCGCATCTGCAACCCTCTGCAGACGACAACCTGCTCTCGCGCCTCACCCGCGCAGGCATGGCCGCATTGCGCCGCGCCCTGCCGTCCGAACCAGCGCCCCCAGGGCCGGGCTGCGCCCAGCCCGCCCCCCGAGGGGGGCAAGAAAACTTGGGACGGCCCGGCGTTTTCTTGAGACACGATCTCGCGCAATTCGGTCCGGCCACCCTCACCCCCACTGACGCCGCCGACGAAAAGCGCATGCAAGACTGGCGCTCGAGCGTGCACCTGCCCGCCGAAATGGCGCAATGGACCGAAGCCGGCTGGCAGGTGGACAGCGCAGTGCTCGCCAATCAGGCCCTGTGCGCGGCTTGGCTCGACTCCCCGTGCATCACCCTGCGCCGCAACACGCAGGCGGCCCGGCTCCAACGCGACGGCAGCACCTGGCGCGTGCTCGACGCCGCCGGGCAAGCGCTGGCCCACGCCCCGCAAATCGTGCTCGCGGCTGCCGTGCAAACCCCGGCGCTGCTGGCCGCCAGCGGGCTGATCCCCAGCCCCGACTGGCTGCCCCTGCACCCCTTGCGCGGCCAGGCGCAGGCGCTGCCCGCCCACCTCTGGCCCGCGCTGCAAGGGCTTGCGCAGCCGTGGATGGGCAGCGGCTATGTGCTGCGCCTGCCGCGCGCGGCGGCGCGCCTGCTGCAAGAGTCTGGCGAGCAAGACTGGCTGCTGATTGGCGCCACCTTCGAAACCGAAGACCAGCCCCTCACCCCCGAACAAGCCTGGGCGCACAACCGCGCGGGCCTGAGCGCGCTCACCGCCTCGCCGCCCCTGCCCGAACACACTGCCGCGCTGCGCCACTTTGTCGGCACGCGCGCAGCCAGCACTGACCGTCTGCCCTACTGCGGCCCCGTCGCCGATCTCGCGCCGCTGCTGGCCAACCCCCAGCGCGCCGCTGGCAAACAATTGCACGAACTCCCCCGCCTGCCGGGCTTGGCCGTGTGCACGGGCATGGGCTCGCGCGGCCTCACCCTTGCCCCACTGCTGGCCGAAACCCTGCTGGCCCAGATCGAAGGCACGCCGCTGCCCCTCGAAACCGACCTGGCCGACAGCATCGACCCCGCCCGCACGGCCTTGCGGCGCCTGCGCCACGCACAAACGTAGCCGCCTGATTGAGCCAGAGCCCCCTCGTGGCGCCCCGGATGGACAACGCCCCGGTGCGTTTGTAAAGTGCGACAAAACACTCTCTCCACTCCCGGGAGGCTTTCATGCTGGGCGAATTCGTCAGTGCCGAGCAGTACGCCCGCCTGCTGCAACGCGGGCAACAAGACAGCGAAGGCTGGCTGCAGTTCGACCCGGCGCAAATGCAAAGCCACTACAACCGCCACCCTTTTCTGCTGCAGCATCGGCTGAACCAGCACCCGATGTTCGACATCGAACCTTTGTTCGAGCTGGCCCGCCGCCATCCGGCCAACAAGGTGTCGTTCCGCCGCGGCGACATTGCGCCCGATGCCGACTTCGATGCCTCTTTTGTCCGCACGGATACGGAGCTGACGCTCGACCATTTGCTGACGCACTTCGAGCCCTTGCACGGCTATATCTGCATCAGCAACCCCGAGCAGGATGCGATATACCGGCCGCAGATCGAGAGCTTGCTGGCGGAGATCACCGCGCACACGCACCCGCTCGACCCGCACATCACCTGGTACTCGACCTATGTGTTCATCTCGGCGCAAGGCGCCGTCACGCCGTATCACATGGATCGGGAGATGAATTTTCTGCTGCAGATTCGCGGCGAAAAGACCGCCGATCTGTGGAGTCAGACCGACCCGCTCATCATGAGCCCGGCGCAGAAAGACCGGCTGCTGGCCTACGAGGGCACGCGGCCGCCCTACAAACCGGAGTTCGAGCAGCGCGCCCTGCACTTCTCGCTGCGACCCGGGCTGGGTTTGCATCACCCTTTCATCGCGCCGCATCGGGTGTGGACGCATTCCAACCTGTCCGTCTCGCTGGCCTTCACCTTCCGCACCCGGCAGTCCGACCGCCACACCGCCGCGCATCAACTCAACGCCCGCCTGCGCCGCATTGGCCTGCAAAACCCCAAACCCGTGGGTGAAAGCGCCTGGGTGGACGGCGCCAAAGCCGCTTCCTTGCACGCCCTGCAGCGCCTGCGCCACCCGCTGCAGCGCGCCGAACATTGACGCAAGACTGCGCCCCTGCATGTCCTCTCAGCCGCCGATCTCGATGGCCCGCCACGCCTCGAACTGCTGCTGCAGCCAGTCCAGCATGGCTGCCACTTCCGGGCGCTGCTGCGCGCCGGAACGCACCGCCAGGTAGTAGCCGTAGCCGGCATCGACCCTTCGGCCCACCGGGGCGATCAGCGTGCCTGCGGCCAGCAGATCGCGGATGAGGCCGATCTGCCCCATCGCCACGCCCTGCCCGGCCACCGCGGCCTGAATGACCTGATAGGTGTAGTTGAACCGCAGCCAGCGCTGCGGCTCGGGTTGCGGCAAGCCCAGCCCCGCATACCAGCCGCCCCACGACAGCGCCTGCAGATTGGCGCGGGCGATGGGCGGCGCACTGTGGATGCGCACATCGTCGATCCACACGCAGCGGGGCAGATCGTCCAGAGCGCCGGGCGCGCGGCCGGTCTGCGCCAGCGCGGGGCTGCACACCGGAGTGATTTGTTCGCCGAACAGAAAAGTGGTGTGCGGCGCGCGGGCCAAGGGGTTGTCGTCGCGCAGGCGGCGAATGGCGATGTCCAACCCGCCAGTTTCCAGGTCGCTGAGGTTGTCGAAGGTTTCGACGGCGATGTCGATGTCGGGATGGGCGCTCTGAAATTCTCCCAGCCGGGGAATGAGCCACTGGCTGGCGAGCGAGGCAAAGGTGGTAATCCGCACCCGCGGCCGCCCCTGGCTGGCGCGCAGCCCCTCCACCGCGGCGTCGAGTTGCTGCAGCGCCTGCCGCACCACCACCGCGAACTGCTCGCCAGCGGGTGACAGGCGCACGCGCGGCCCCTCGCGCACGAACAGCGGCACGCCGACGCTGACTTCCAGGGTCTGGATCTGACGGCTGAGCGCAGACTGCGTCAGCGCCAGGGCATCGGCCGCGGCAGTGAAACTTCCCAGCCGCGCCGCCGCCTCGAAGCCGCGCAAATTGCCCGCATCGACCTGACGACTGCGCGGCGTCAGCACGGCCGAAGGGGCGGCTTGATGTTGCGTGCCATCATCCATTTTTCGCATGATGAACCTTCCGTATTTGCGCTTTTTACAGGCCGATCGGCCGCCTAGACTTCAATCAAAATGAGGACCGAGAGCGAACCGAGAACTCTTTGGCGCTCTTCATCTTCATGCTTTTTTGACATACTAACGGGAGGTCATCATGCCGCAGACCGAAGTGTCCATCCAGCGCGACTGGATCCTGTTGCAGCCCGGCGATTCGCTGACGCTGCGAAACGCCGCAGGGCAAAGCGTGCGACTGGAGTCGGCGCAGACGCTGGCGTCACAGCCCGGCCCGGTGCGCGTCTGGCTCACCGAAGAAGGCCAGCCGGACGACGTGTTTCTGCACCCTGGCGACGGCTACACGGTACGCGGCTCAGGCCGGGTGGTGCTCACCGTGTGGTGCGGCACGGCGCGGCTGCGCTTGGGCGCCTGCGACCGAGTCGCCTCGTCGCCTCACACCGCCATGCCGAGTTCGCGCTCCATCCAGTCAGCCAGCGCGTGGGCCACGGCGTGCGGCGCTTCGGCCATGAGGTTGTGACCGCAATCGAGCATCACCGTGCGCTGGCGCGGCAGCGCCGCGCGCAGGTCTTCGGCCTGCGCGGGCGGCGTCATGCGGTCGTGCTCGCCGAGCAAAAACAGGGTCGGCCCGCCCCACGAGCGCGCCGCCGCCTCGCCCGCCGAATAGCGGTCGCAGGCGGCGAGATCAGAGGCCAGCAGACTGCCCTCGGCCCAATGGGCCTGTTGCCGCAGCAATAGCTCGCGGTAGGCTTGCGGCGACTGAAAACCCGGCGCGGGGGTGAGCGGCTCCGCCTGGGCGTAAGACCACTTCACCACGTTGTCGATGGCCTCTTGCGGCGCCTCCTCGGCCTGCACCAGCAACTTGCGCGACACCCGCATGGGCCAGGAAATGCCCAGTAGCGCCAGCCCTCTGAGCTGACCGGGGCGCTGGCCTGCGGCATGCAGCGCGACCAGCGAGCCCATGCTGTGACCGGCCAGCACCACCGGGCCGATCTGACGCGCGTCGAGCTGCGACCAGATCCAGTCGGCCATGCTCTCGATGCGGGCCAGCGGCGGCGCGGGCGTGGCGCCGTGCGCGGGAAACTCCAGCGCCAGGCAATGCCAGCCGCGCGCCGTCAACCAGTCGGTCTGCGCCGCCCACACGCTGGCGTCGCCGCCCGCGCCGTGCAGCAATACGAGGGGAATGGAGGAGGGATGATGGGCGGACATGGCGTTTGGTTCAAAAATGGGCTGTCAAGGAAATGCCGGGCCGCCCCAAGTTTCCTTGACCCCCACGGGGGGCGGGTCGGCGAGCCAACCCTGGGAGTCTGTCGGGTTTGGGGCGTGGATGGCGAAAAATGGCGATGTGGAAGCCATGTGACGGCGGATTTGCCGCCCCATAGCCGTTGCTATGGGGCAAAAAGCCGCTGGCACAGAGCACCGCAGCGCCATTTTGCAGCCCACGATCCTCAAGTCCGACAGACTCCAATGGGCGCCCAGCAAGCGCAAGACCTGCGGGAATGACCTCTGGTCTGTACGCAATGGACTGACTATATTTCACCTACTGAAAAAACAGAGGAGAACGCCATGAAAGTCAGCGACATTCTGCGGGTGAAAGGTCATGTGCTGTTCACCATACCGCCCGAGGCCCGCCTGCTGCAGGCGGTGCAGACCATGGCCCAGCATGACATCGGCTCGCTGGTGGTCATGGCGCACGGCAAGCTCGTCGGCCTGCTCACTTTTTCGGAAGTGATGGCCGCGGTCGCCGAGGGCGAAGGCGTGCTGGGCGATCACATCGTGGCCGAACGCATGGACACGCATTACGAAGTCTGCGGCCCCGAAACCACGCTGGACACCCTGCGCCGCACCATGCTGGAGGCCGGCGTGCGCTACATCCCGGTGATGCAGGACGATGCGCTGCTGGGCGTGATTTCCTTTCACGACGTAGCTCAGGCCGTGGTGCGCGAGCAAGATTTCGAGAACCAGATGCTCAAGGCCTACATCCGCGACTGGCCGGAAGACGAAGGCCAGCCCGAAACGGCCGGGGCGCCCATGCCGGCCTCGACTCCGGCGCGAAGCTGAACCCCGGTCTATGGGCGGGTAGCATTCAGGGGCGGCGCCCGCTCGCGCCGCGCTGAATCCGCCCCCATGCCCACCCTGCTCTATCTCCACGGCTTTCGTTCGTCGCCGCAATCCGCCAAGGCGCGCGTCACAGCGCAGCGCGTTGAGCAAATCAATCAGCAGCGCACCCGCCAAGGTCAGCCGCCGCTGCGCTGGCTTTGCCCGCAGCTTCCGCCCTCGCCGCGCGCGGCGATGACGCTGTGCCACGATTTGTTGGGCAACATACGCGGCGACGATCTCTGCCTCATCGGCAGTTCGCTCGGCGGGTTTTATGCCACGTATCTGGCGCACACCCTGCAGGCCCGCGCGGCGCTGCTCAACCCCGCGGTCGATCCGGCGCGCGATCTGCGCGGGCAGATCGGCACGCTGACGGCCTGGCACGACCCGGCGCTGCAATTCGACTTCACCGCGCAGCATGTGGATGAGCTCCACGCGTTGGAAGTCGGCGATCTGCGCGCCCCCGTCCCCGATCCGCAACGTTACTTGGTCATCATTGCACAGGGAGACGAGGTGCTGGACTGGCGCGAAATGGCCGCACGCTATCGCGGCGCGAAGTGCAGCGTGCTGCCCGGCGGCGATCATGCGCTGTCGGATTACGCGCAGCAGCATCTCGACCCGGTTCTGCGGTGGTGCCTCAACCCCGCTTCAAACGACTTTTAAAGGACTCTCCTCATGCGACTTCAAGACCATATCGCCCTCATCACCGGCGCGGCGCAAGGCATCGGCCTGGCCACGGCGCGCAAATTCGCCGCCGAAGGCGCGCACCTGGTGCTATGCGACCGCAACCCGGCCACCCTCGACCCCGTTGCAGACGAGTTGCGCCGCGGCGGTGCGCAAGTGCTGGCGCAGGCGCTCGATGTGTCCGACCGCGCCGCGTTCACCGCGCTGGTCGACGCCGCCATCGCCCAGTTCGGGAAAATCGACACCCTGGTGAACAACGCGGGCATCACCCGCGATGCGAGGCTGGTGAAAATGACCGACGAGCAGTTCGACGCCGTGATCGACGTGAACCTGCGCGCGGTGTTCCGCTGCACCCAGATCGTCGCGCCGCACATGATCGAACGCGGCCGCGGCGCCATTCTCAGCGCCTCCAGCGTGGTGGGGCTGTACGGCAACTTCGGCCAGACCAATTACGCCGCGACCAAGGCCGGCATCATCGCCATGACCAAGACCTGGGCGCGCGAACTCGGCCCCAAGGGCGTGCGGGTGAATGCGGTGGCGCCCGGCTTCATCCAGACGCCCATGCTCGCCACCATTCCCGACAAGGTGATGGAGCAAATGGCCGAGCGCGTGCCGCTACGCCGCCTGGGGAAGGCGGAAGAAATCGCCAGCGTCTATGCCTTTCTCGCCAGTAGCGAAGCCTCCTACATCAGCGGCGCGGTCATCGAGGTTGACGGCGGTATGACTCTATGAATGTGCTGTTCGAGGATGGTGGCAAGTTCCACGCCGGTCGCATCATGAGCGAGGCCGAGGCCAGTCTGCAGGTCGAGCTCGATTCGGGCAAACGGCAGAAAATCAAGGCGGCGCAGGCGCTGGTGCGCTTCGACAAACCGGCGCCTGCCGAACTCATGGACTGGGCGCAGGCGCAGCAAGAAGGCATCGACCTCGATCTGCTGTGGGAATTCGCCCCGGAAGACGAATTCCATTTCGATCAGGTCGCGGCCGACTACTACGGCGGCACGCCGGGCGCCGGGCAACGCGCGGCTATTCTGCTGCGGCTGTTCGGCGCGCCGCATTACTTCCAGCGGCGCGGGCGCGGCGGCCAGTTCCGCAAGGCGCCCACGCAGCAGGTGCAGGCCGCGCTCGCGGCCATCGCCCGCAAGGAAGAACAGCTGCGCCAGATCGACGCCTTCGCCGCCGAACTGGCCGCGGGCCGCTGCCCGCAGCCCATCGCGGAAAAGCTCTATCAAATCCTGTTCAAGCCCGACAAAAACAGCCCGGAGTTCAAGGCCGTGGCGCTGGCGGTCAAGCAGACCGGGCATGGCGCGCTCACCCTATTGCGCGACGCCGGGGCCATCGCCTCGCCGTGGGCGTTTCACATGCAGCGCTTTTTGCTGGAACGCTTTCCCAAGGGCACGGCCTTTCCGGCGCTGCCGATGCCGTCGTTCAACGAAGCGCTGCCGCTGGCCGCCGCTGCGGCGTTCAGCATCGACGACTCGGCCACCACCGAGATCGACGATGCGTTTTCGCTGCAATGGCTGGACGATGGCCGGGTACGGCTGGGCATTCATATCGCCGCCCCGGCGCTGGCGCTGACGCGCGATTCCGACTGGGAGCAGTTCGCGCGCAACCGCCTGTCCACCGTGTATATGCCGGGCGACAAGTTCACCATGCTGCCCGACGCCCTGGTGCAGACCTTCACCCTGCAAGCCGGCTGCGAGTGCCCCGCGCTGTCGCTGTACTGCACCGTCGGCAGCGACCTCCAGGCTTCCGAATTCGAAACCCGCGTGGAGCAGGTGCGCATGGCCAGCAATCTGCGCCACGATCAGCTCGACGCCCTGGTCACCGAGGAAGCCCTGACGGCCGACCCGGCCACGCAAAGCTACCCCCACGCCAAAGAGCTGGCGTGGCTGTGGACGTTCGCGCAGCAACTCAAGCGCGGGCGCGAACAGGTGCGCGGCAAACCCGAGCGCGCAGGAGGCGTGGACTACACCTTCCGCATCGACGGCCTGGAGCGCGGCGCCGAAGCCGCCACGGTTCGCATCGAGCCGCGCCGACGCGGCGCGCCGCTCGACACCATCGTTTCTGAGCTGATGATTCTGGCCAACGCCACCTGGGGCGGCTGGCTCGCCGAGCTGGGCATGCCCGGCATCTACCGCAGCCAGAGCGGTTTCGGCGCCAATCTGCGCACCCGCATGGGCCTCAAACCCGCGCCGCACCAGGGCTTGGGCGTGGCGCAATACGCCTGGTGCACCTCGCCGCTGCGGCGCTATGTCGATCTGCTCAACCAGGGCCAGCTCATCGCCTGCGCCCGCTTCGGCAAGACCGCGCTGCTGCAGGCGCCGTTCAAGCCGCGCGACCCGCTGCTGTACGCCATCGTCGAATCGTTCGAAGACACCTACAAGGCCTACGCCACCCACCAGTCGGCGCTAGAACGCTACTGGACGCTGCGCTATCTAGCCCAGCAAGGGCTCGACACGTTTGAGGCCAGCGTGCTGCGCGAAGGCGCGGTGCGTGTGGACGGCCTGCCGCTGGTGTTCACTGCCGTGGGCGCGCAAGACCTGCCGCGCAACACGCGGGTGCAGGTGCAGATCACCGGCACCGATCTCATCACCCTGGATGTCTTTGGCCGCGTGCTCAGCCAGCTCGACGCCCCGCAGCTAGTTGCGGCCACGGACACCGAAGCCAGCGCTGAAGTCAGCGAGGAGGACGACGAAGAGGGCGACGAAGCCGTCGCCCTGGCTGCGCCCATCAGCGTGGCGGTCGATACCGATGAGCCCGACGCCGAATCGGCCGCCCCCGCCGCGCAGCAGGCTTCGTAAAATCGCCGCTGCCCGATCTGTCCTGCCTGGTCTGCCCCGCCCCCTCCGTGCCCCCCCTCCGCCTGCGCTCCCTCACCCCGTTGCACTGGGCCCTGATCGCCTCGGTCGGGGTGCATCTCGCGCTGCTGAGCCTGCGCTTTGCGGCGCCCGAGACCTTCAACCGCATGTTCGACAACGCGCCGCTCGACGTGGTGCTGGTGAACCAGCGCACCGACGACGCCCCGGCCAAACCGCAAGCCATCGCCCAGGCCAACCTCGACGGCGGCGGCGACGCCAACAAGGGCCTGGCCACCACGCCGCTGCCGTTCACCGCCGATGTCTCGCACGGCGACGCGGCGGTCAACCAGCAGCGCAGCCTCTCGGCGCTGGAGCAAAAGCAGCAGCAGTTGCTCACCCAGGTGCGGCAGCAGATCGTGCAACTGGCGCAGACCGTGCGTCAGGAAAACGATCCGGCGAAACAACAGGCGCTGGAGCAGAAACGGCGGCAGTTGCTCGATATGCTGGGCGCCATCGAGCGGCAGATTCAGCAGCAGAACGCCAAGCCGCGCCGCCGCTTCATCGGCCCGTCCACCCGTGAAGCCGCCTACGCGCTGTATTACGACAAGCTGCGCACCAAGATCGAAACCCTGGGCACGCGCGAGTTTCCGCAAAGCGGGGGCAACAAGCTGTACGGCAGCCTCATCATGTCCATCACCGTCGACGCCAGTGGCCGGGTGGTCTCCACCGAAATCGTCCAAAGCTCGGGCAACCCCACGCTCGACCGACAGGCGCGCGCCATTGTCGAGGCCGCGCAGCCCTATGGCCGGTTCACCGAGGGCATGCTCAGGCAGGCCGATCAAATCGTGGTGATCTCGCGTTTCCGCTTCACCCGCACGCAGGGCCTGGAAACCGCGGTGCAGGCCCCGCAAAACCCGGCGCAAGCCACACCCTGACGGCAGACGCTTCCATGACTTCGCCCTCGCCCCCGCCCCCACTCTACGCCGTGTTCGGCAATCCCATCGCGCACAGCCGCTCGCCGCGCATTCACGCCTTGTTCGCCGAGCAAACCGGCGTGGCGCTGCGCTATGAGGCGCGGCTCGCCCCGGTGGATGGCTTCGAAGCCGCGCTCGACGCCTTCTATGCCGAAGGCGGCCGGGGCGCCAACATCACGGTGCCGTTCAAATTCGACGCCTGGCGCCTGTGCGTCCGCCGCAGCCCGGCGGCGCAACTGGCGCAGGCGGTCAACACCCTCGGCTGGGACGAAGGCGGCCTGTGGGGCGACAACACCGATGGCATCGGCCTGGTGCGCGATCTGGCCCGCGTGCTGGCCGCCGATACCCGCCGCCCGCTGCAGGGGCAGCGCGTGCTGCTGCTCGGCGCCGGTGGTGCGGCCAGCGGCGTACTCGGGCCGCTGATCGCCGCAGGCGCGCGCGCCATCGCCCTGTGGAACCGCAGTGCCGACAAGGCCCAAGCCCTGGCCGCGCGCCACAGCGCCCTGGCCGCGCAGCACGGCGCCGATCTGCAAGTGGTGCTCGAGCCGCCGACGCACTGGGCCGATGGCGTCATCAACGCCACTGCCGCCAGTCTCGACGGCCGCGCGCTCGATCTGCCGGACGGCGTGCTGCGCCCCGCGCAGTGGGCCTACGACATGATGTACGGCGCGCACGACACCCCCTTTGTCGCACAGGCCCGCGCCGCGGGCGCCAGCGCCTGGGACGGGCTGGGCATGCTGGTGGAACAAGCCGCGCAGAGCTACACCCTGTGGCACGGCGAAGCGCCAGCCACCGCCCCGGTGCTGGCCACGCTGCGCGCCGAACTCGCCGCCGCCCGCCAACACTCAGCATGAAACGAGACAGACCCGCGCCGCTGTGGCGCCGCCTGCTGTGGCTGTTCGTGCTTTCCGGCCTGGTGCTGCAAGGCTATTTCGCCCTGCGCATCGCGCTGTGGACAGTCATTGCGCCGTCCAGTACCACCTTCATGCGCGCGGCCCAACTGCGCATCCTCAAAAGCGGCGACACCGTGCCCTGGAAGCACGACTGGGCGCCTTACGACGCCATCAGCCCTTACCTCAAACGCGCCGTGGTCGCCTCGGAAGATGCAACCTTTCTCACCAACGACGGCGTGGACTGGGACGCCATTCGAAACGCCTGGGATCGCAACCACAGTCGCCGCTTCGAGCGCAGCGGAAGAGTCGTCGGCGGCTCCACCATCACCCAGCAGCTCGCCAAAAACCTGTTTCTCTCGCCCGAGCGCGACTATCTGCGCAAAGGCCAGGAGCTGATCATCACCTTCATGCTCGAAGGCATTCTGGGCAAGCGCCGCATTCTGGAGATCTACCTCAACAGCGTGGAATGGGGCAACGGCATCTACGGCGCCGAAGCCGCCGCGCAAACCTACTTTCACACCAGCGCCGCCCGACTCAGCCCGGCGCAGGCCGCAAGGCTGGCCGTCATGCTGCCCGCCCCGCGCATTTATCAAAAGCGCCTGTACTCGCCTTACATGAACGGCCGCACCGCCGTAATCGCCGCGCGGCTGTGGGATGTTCAAGTGCCGCGCTAAGCGCCAATCAACCCTTGCTCATGTCCGCAAACGCACCGTCGGCCGCCTGCAGCGTGGCCTCGATCACCGCATCGTCGTGCGCTGCGGAGACGAAACCCGCTTCGTACATGCTCGGCGCCAGGTACACGCCGCGGTCGAGCATGGCGTGGAAAAAGCGTTTGAACACCTCGACGTCGGCTGTGGCCATATCGGGATAGTTGCGCGGCAACTCGGCGGCGAAATAAAAGCCGAACATGCCCCCTTGCGAATCGGTGCGGAAAGTCACGCCGTGCCGTGCAGCGGCGGCGTCCAGGCCGCGCATGAGTTTTTGGGTCGCCGCGCTCAGGCGCTCGTAAAACCCCGGCTGCTGGATCAGGCGCAGTTGTGCCATGCCGGCAGCCACCGCCACCGGATTGCCCGACAGCGTGCCCGCCTGGTACACCGCGCCCAGCGGCGAGAGCTTGTGCATCACGTCGGCGCGGCCGCCGAAGGCCGCCAGCGGCATGCCGCCGCCAATCACCTTGCCCATCACCACCAGATCGGGGCGAATGCCGTACACCTGTTGCGCGCCGCCCAGCGCCACGCGAAAACCGGTCATCACCTCGTCCCACACCAGCAACGCGCCGTGCTCGGTGCAGAGCTCGCGCAGGCGCTGATGCCAGGCCGGTGTGCCCCGGATGAAATTCATATTGCCCGCGATGGGTTCCACCATCACGCAGGCGATTTCGTGTCCCTGCCGGGCAAACAATTCCTCGATCTGGGCGATGTTGTTGAACTCCAGCACCAGCGTGTGCTTGGCCAGATCGGCAGGCACCCCGGCGGAGCTGGGATTGCCGAAGGTCAGCAAGCCCGAACCGGCCTTGACCAGCAGACTGTCGGCATGGCCGTGGTAGCAGCCTTCGAACTTGACAATGGCGTCGCGCCCGGTGAAGCCGCGCGCCAGGCGAATGGCGCTCATGCCGGCTTCGGTGCCGCTGGACACCAAGCGCACCATTTCGACCGCAGGCATGAGCTTGCAAATGGCTTCGGCCATGTCGATTTCGTCGGCCGTGGGCGCGCCGAAACTCAGCGAGCGGGTGGCGGCCCGCTGCACCGCCTCGACGACCTCCGGATGAGCGTGCCCGGCAATCATCGGCCCCCAGGAACCGATGTAGTCGATGTAGCGCGTGCCTTCGGCGTCGATCATATAGGGGCCTTCGGCGCGGTCGATGAAGCGCGGCACGCCGCCGACCTGGCGAAATGCGCGCACCGGCGAGTTGACCCCGCCGGGAATGGTGCGCTGGGCGCGATCGAACAGTTGCTGATTCGTGATGGACATGAGGCTCTTTCTTGAACGAACATCGCCCCGGCTAGGAGTCTGTCGGGCTTGGGGCGCGGATGGCGAAAAATGGCGATGGGGATGCCCTGTGGCGGCGGATTTGCCGCCCCATAGCCGCAGCTATGGGGCAAAAAGCCGCTGGCGCAAGGCGCCGCAGCGTCATTTTGCAGCCCGCGATCCTCAAGTCCGACAGACTCCTAGCAGGGCGATGGGAAAAAAACGAGATAGGGGTTGTTTGACTGGCGCCCGGGCCGCGGAATGCCAAACGTGCCCAAGGCCCCCGAGGTCACTGCAAGGTCGGCGTGCCCGGCTCGCTCGGCGTATCGTCTTCCTCCTCGGTGGGCTGCGCCCAGAAGAAGCGGTCGGGCACCACCTGCCCCATGCCGGGGCGGTAGCCGAAATCGAGGCAATGATCGAGGTATTCGATGGCCTCATGCACCGCCTGATCGAGCTTGGCGCCATTGGCGAGTATCGCGGTGAGCACCGCCGACAAGGTATCGCCCGCGCCGGTGAACCCGGCCTCGAACAGCTCGAAACTCTCGCGCAGCAACACCCGCCGCGGGCTCATCAGCACGTTCTCCACCCTGCCCTCGCTGGCCACGATACCGGTCACCAGCAGATATTGCACGCCGAGTTGCTGCGACTTTTGCATCAGCGCATCGAGCGTGGGCGGCGCTTCGCCGTCCCATTCCGGCAGCAACAACTGGGTGAGCGCGCTCTGGTTGCCGGTGAGCACGCGGGTTTGCGGCAGGATGAGGTCTTGCATCGCCTTGATGTAATCGTCGGTCTGCGACTCGTCGAGCACGTGGAAATTGCTGGCATAGGTGACCAGCGGCACCTGGCTGTAGTCAGCCAGCAGTTCGGCCACGGCATTGACCACGTCGACGCTACCGAGAAAGCCGACCTTCCAGGCCGAGATCTCGACGTCTTCGAGCACGGCCCGCGCCTGTTCCACCACGGCGTCGGCCTCGATCTCGATGGTGTCGAAAATCTCTGCGGTATCGCGCACCCAGAGCGCGGTCGTCACCGGCAGGGGATGGCAGCCCACGGCCGAGCACGACGCCAGATCGGCCGCGAGCCCCGCGCTGCCGCTGGGGTCAGCCGCGTTGAAGAACATCACGGCGGGGGGGGATTCTGTGGATTCGGTCATCATGCTGGCATGGTAGTGCGACTGCAGGTCGGCGCAAGCCTGGCCCCGCACCGACCTTGCCATGATCTTGACCAAGCGCTTCTTGATCCTCCGCAGCGGCGCCTGCCCTGTAGGTCAAAATGCAACAGCGCGCCATAGAATCGTTGAATCTTCTCCTCTACCCCGATACGCTGTGGACAAACAAGAACTTTGCAGTTGGATGTGCCTGATCTGTGGCTTCATTTACTCAGAAGCCGAGGGCCATCCAGAGAGCGGCATTGCACCGGGTACGCGTTGGGCCGATGTGCCGATGAACTGGACCTGCCCCGAGTGCGGTGCGCGCAAAGAAGATTTCGAAATGGTGCCGGTCTAGACGGCGCCATTTTTTGAGAAGGTGCCGGTTTAATCGGGAACGGCAAGTCACCGCAGCTTTTTTCAGCGTTTTTCCTTTTCCCCTTTTGCAAAGGATGTGCATGGTTGCGCCTACCAGCCCATTCAAAGTGTTGGTCATCGATGACAGCAACACCATCCGCCGCAGCGCCGAGATTTTTCTCAAGCAGGCCGGCTATGAGGTGCTGCTCGCCGAAGACGGCTTTGACGCCTTGTCCAAGGTCAACGACCACGAGCCCGACCTGATTTTCTGCGACATTCTGATGCCCCGGCTCGACGGCTATCAGACCGTGGCCGTCATCCGCCGCAGCGGCAAGTTTTCCCATATCCCCATGGTCATGCTCTCCAGCAAGGACGGCGTGTTCGACAAGGCGCGCGGCCGCATGGTCGGCGCGCAAGACTATCTGACCAAGCCGTTCACCAAAGATCAACTGCTCGACGCGGTCAAGCGGCACCTGAACGCCAACCAGCCTGCTGCTGCGACCGGCTCCTGATCGCGCTTCTCGCTCTTCTCGCTCATCTTTTCATCCGCCATGCCCGTACACAATATTCTCATCGTTGACGATTCCAAGACCGAGCTGTATTTCCTCTCCGACCTGCTCACCAAGCACGGCTTTGCGGTGAACACGGCGGAAAACGGCGAGCAGGCGCTGGCCATGCTCGCGGCCGTGAAGCCCGATCTGATTCTGATGGATGTGGTGATGCCCGGCCAGAACGGCTTTCAGCTCACCCGGCAGATCACGCGCGACCCGGCTTACTCCGGCATACCGGTCATCATGTGCACCAGCAAGAAGCTCGAAACCGACAAGGTCTGGGCCATGCGTCAAGGCGCGTCCGACTATGTCATCAAGCCGGTGAACGCCACCGAGTTGCTCGACAAGATCCGCGCCATCGCCTGAAGCTCACACTCGTCCGCACCGCTTCGTCTTCCACCCAACGTCTCCGCCCATGTCCAGAGCCTCGCTGCGCGAATTTCAGACCCATCTCGCACAACGCCTGACGGCCGCGCAAAGCGGGCAAGCCCCTTCACGCTGGCTGGCCGTGCTGGCGGGGCGGTGGCGCTTTTTGCTGCCCCTGGAGTTCTCGGGCGAGATTTCGCCCCTGCAGCACTGCGCCCCGCTGCCGCACGCCCTGCCCTGGTTCCTGGGCCTGGTCAGTCTGCGGGGCCAGGTCTGCGGCGTGGTGCATCTGGGCCGGTTCATGGGCGAAGACGCCGCTGCCCTGACGCCGCAGGCCCGACTCATCCAGTTCGCCCCGGCGCTCGACATCAACACCGCCCTGCTGGTCGATCAACTGGTCGGGCTGCGCAACCCCGATCAACTCCAGAAAGTTCTCGGCGTTCAAGAGGAGGGGCCTGGTGAAGGGACGCACCCTTGGCTGAGAACCACGTATCGCGATGCCGAGCAGAACCTCTGGCATGAAGTCGACCTGCTGGCTCTGGCCGAAAACGAACAATTCCTGAGCGTCACCTGAAATTTCGATCGACACGCGATTTTGCTGAATTTGCTGAATTTGCTTTCACTGCGCTGTACCTGTTTTTAGTCAACCGTCATCTGCCGGTTTGCATCCTCAACTTCATCACGTTTTACGGAGCGGTCATGTCCTTACTCTCGTCCCTTTTCGGAACGAAAAACAACGAATCGTCAAGCGACACCGAAATCGCGCCGACGGCGCTCGGCCGGGGTGGACAGGAAACCCTGCAGATCGATTCCAGCATCGGAGATCCGACCAGCGCCCTGCATCAAGCCCAGGGCAACCGCCCGCTGATTCTGCGGCTGCCGATGATCAGCCGCATGATGCTGGCCCAGCAACAGCGCTTTTTCGGCGTGCTGCTCATCATCTCTCTGGTACTGCTCGGCCTGACCCTGATTGTGGTGCTGCGCGGAACGTCCGACTCGGCCCGGCAGCTCGAAGCCTCCGGCGCGGCGCTGACCCAGTCGCAGCGTCTGGCGCGTTCGATGAACGCGGCGCTGCTGGGCAATAAAGACGCTTTCGCCACCGTGCGTTCCAGCGCCGAGGCCCTGAAAGCGGAAGTCACCGTCCTGCAGCAAACCAGCGTGCCCGCCGGCGGTCAGTCGCTGCTCGACAAGGTTGGCCCGGAAACCGAGACCAGCGTGAAAAACGCCGACCTACTCGCCAAGCAGGAAGCTGTGCTGACGACGACCGCCCAGCAGCTCACCGACATCAACCGCCAGACCGATGCCCTGCTCGATAGCGCCCAGACGCTGACCTCGCTGCTGCTGCAGCAAAAAGCGTCGGCGAGCAATATCAACGCCGCCAGCCAGCTCACCATGCTGACCCAGCGCATCGACAAATCGGCCAACGCTTTTCTGTCGTTTCAAGGCGTGCGGCCCGAGGCTGTGTTCACCCTCGGCAAGGATCTGACCACTTTCAATGCGCTGAGCAAGGGACTGCTGGACGGCAATGCCGACCTGCAACTCACCGCCCTAGCCGATCCGCAATCGCGCCAGCAGTTGCAAAGCCTGATCCAGACCTACGCCAAGACCGAAGCCTCTGCTCGCACCCTGCTGGCCAACCTGCCCAGCCTGGCCTCGGCGCGTGAGGCGCAAAACGCGGTGCTCGCCTCATCCGGCCAGCTCTACGACAACCTCAATCAGCTGCAAAGCCTGTATTCCTCGCGCACCGGCGTGAGCTGGCCGGCGATTTTGTTCCTCGCCCTGCTGGGGCTGCTGGCCATCATCGCCGCCACCGACCTGATCTACATCATGCTCAACGAGGCGCGCCAACGTGCCACGCTGGTGGAACTGCAGCGTCGGCAAACCGAGCGTCAAGAGCTTGAAGCCCGGCGCACCAACGAGTCGAATCAGGCCGCTATTTTGCGGTTGATGAACGAACTGCAAACCGTGGCCGAGGGCGACCTCACCCAGCAGGCCACCGTGACCGAAGACATCACCGGCGCCATCGCCGACTCGGTGAACTACACCGTGGAAGAGCTGCGCACCCTGGTGGGACAGGTGCAGCAGACGGCCGACCAGGTGGGTGAAGGCGCCTCTCAGGCGCAAACCACTTCCGACCGCCTGATGCGCAGCGCCGACGAGCAGCTCAACAAAATTCGTGAAACCGGTCAGTCGGTGCTCGACATGGCGCAGCGCATCAACCAGGTGTCGGTTCAGGCGCAGCAATCGGCCGAGGTGGCGAACCAGTCGCTGCAGGCCGCCGAGCAGGGGCAGCGCGCTGTGCGCAACTCCATCGACGGCATGAACAGCATCCGCGAGCAGATTCAAGACACCTCCAAGCGCATCAAGCGGCTGGGTGAATCGTCGCAGGAGATCGGCGAAATCACCGAGCTGATTTCCGACATTACCGAACAGACCAACGTGCTGGCCTTGAACGCTGCCATTCAGGCCGCGTCAGCGGGTGAAGCAGGTCGCGGCTTCTCAGTGGTGGCCGAGGAAGTGCAGCGCCTGGCCGAGCGCTCGGCCGAGTCGGCCAAGCAGATTGCCGCGCTGGTGCGCACCATTCAGACCGACACCCAAGACGCCGTGGCCGCCATGGAAAAGAGCACCCAAGGCGTGGTCGAAGGGGCCAAGCTGGCCGATAACGCCGGCGCCGCGCTGGCCCAGATCGACGCGGTGTCGCGCCAGCTTGCCGAGCTGATCACCCGGATTTCGCAACAGACCCAGGTCGAAGCCAGTTCTGCCAATAAGGTGGCCGACAACATCCAGACCATTTTCACCGTGACCGAGCAGACCTCCGAAGGCACGCGCTCCACCGCCTCGCTGGTGCGCGACCTCGCGCGTGTCGCCGACGATCTGCGCCAGTCCGTCTCGCGGTTCAAGATCAACTGACCCGCCCTCCTCGTTTGCATTCCAACGTCCGTCCCTCGCGTTTTCCGGCATGAACACAGTCTCCGCTTCGAACCCCGCCGTGGCACCCGCCCCTGAGACGGACATGGGGCCTCTGGCCTGGCTGCTCGATCAGATCAGCGACAACCTCCAGTCCGCCCGCACCGCGCTCAAGCGCGCCGCCCAGCAGCAGGACGACGGCGTGCTCGGTTCGGTCCAGGCCGAAAAAACGGGTCTACGCACCGCTCGCACCCAGGTGCACCAGGCCGCAGGCGCCATCGAACTGCTGGGCTTTTTTGGCGCGGCGCGCCTGATGCAGGCCGCCGAGAACGCGCTCGATCAACTCATCGACCATCCGGAAAAACTCGACAACACCGCACTGCAGCGTTTCGAGGCCGGCTTCAACGCCCTGGTCGATTTTCTCGAATCCCAGCGGGCGGGCAAAAATGAACCGGCGCTCAAGCTGTATCCGCAGTACCGCGACCTGATGGAACTGGCGCAGGCCGAGCGCATCCACCCGGCCGACCTGTGGGACTACGACTGGACCTGGCCGGACGCTCCGCCCGTCACCGACGCCGCGGGCGCCCCTGCCCCCGCGCTGACGCCGGATGATCGCGCCCAGTTCGAAATGGGCTTGCTGCAGGTGCTGCGCGGTCAGCAGACCGCCTCCGCCATGCAGACGCTCGACGCCGTCGCGCGTCGGGCGCAGGCCAGCAGCGCGGGGCCGACGGCCAGCCTGTGGTGGCTCGCGCGCGGCTTGTTCGAAGCCATCGGCAGCGGCCTGCTCACGCCCGATCTCGACATCAAACGGCTGCTCAACCGCCTCAACCTGCAATTGCGCAGCCAGTTGCAAGGGCAAACCCCCGCCCCCCAAAGGCTGGGTCACGACCTCACCTTCTTTTGCGCCCAGTCGCTGCACGGCAATGGCGACGTCACCGCGCAGTCCCTTCCGGTGCTGCGAGCCATTGACAACCGGCTGCATCTCGCTGCCGCGCCGTTTGCCGATTACCACCAAAGCCATTTCGGCCTGATCGACCCCGCCCTGGTGCAGCAAGTCCGCAAGCGCGTGCAAACTCTGCGCGACGCCTGGAGCGCCCTGGCCGGTCACGCGCAGACGCATCTCGATCCCGCACGCATGGCTCGCCTGGTCGATCTCACCCAGGCGCTGGAACAACCTCTGCATGCGCTCACGCCGGGCAGCGAAGCGCTGCCGCAATCGCTCGCGGGCCTGTTCAAGAAAATCAGCGCGCGCAGCGACTTTCTCACCCTCGAGCGCGCGCTCGATGTCGCCACCGCCATTCTGTTTCTCGAAATCACCTTTGCCCACTTCCGTCCCGAAGAGCAGCGATTTCTGGAGCGCTCACAAATCCTCGCGCGGCGCCTCGACCAGAGCGCCAACGGCCAAACGCCAGACCCGCTGGCCGGCTGGATGGAAGACCTGTTCCGCCAGGCCTCCGAGTCGCAGACCATGGGCAGCGTGGTGCAAGAACTGCGCGCCGACATGAGCACCGTCGAGAAACTGCTCGACGCCTATTTCCGCGACCCGTCGCACAAGCCCGATCTGGCACAGGTGCCACGCCTACTGTCGCAGATGCGCGGCGTGTTCTCGGTGCTCGGCGTCGATGTCGCCAGCCAGGCGCTGAGCTACCTGCGCACCGAAATCGACAGCCTCGTGGCCGACGATGTGCCGACCGACAGCCAGCGCTTCGACGCCCTGGCCAGCAATATCGGCGTGCTCGGTTTTTTGGTCGACATGCTGTCCTACCAACCCGAGCTGGCCAAAACCCTGTTCGTGTTCGACAACGACAAAAAAGAGCTGCGCGCCGTCGTTCCCTCCACCCAGCGCACCGCGCCGCCCACCCTGCAGCAAGACGTCGAGCACGCGGCGCAGCAACTCAAGGACGACATCGCCCAGGGCCTGCCGCCCGAGCAGGCGCAGCAACGCCTGGCGCAGTTGCGCGCCGAAGCCGCCCTGGCCGGCGTACCCGATCTTCCGGCGCAGATGCTGAGCGTGCCCAGCGAAGGTGTGAGCGAACTGCCGAGTGAACCTCACACGCCCCAGGAAATAGACGCCGTCCCCGCGCAAGAGGCGTCCGCAACCCCGGCCGAGCCGACTGTCACGCCTGAATCCGCCCCTGAACCCGCTCAGGAGGCGACCCCGCCCGCCGAGCCCGAAGACGATGCCGAAGACGAACTGATCGACATCTTCCTGGAGGAAGCCCGGGAGGTCATCGCAAGCGGTCACGAACAACTGCAGCAGCTGCACGCCAACCTCGACGACGAAGGCGCGCTCACCAGCCTGCGTCGCGCTTTTCACACCCTCAAAGGCAGCTCGCGCATGGTTGGCCTGCGCGACTATGGCGAAGCCGCCTGGGCGCTCGAACAGGTGTTCAACCGCCAAATCGCCGATCAGCACCGGGCCTCGCCGCCCTTGCTCAACCTGGCCGCGCACGCGCTCACCGAGCTTGGCGAATGGACGGCAGCGATCCAGCAAGGCCAGGCCGAGGCCTTCAGCAGCGAGCCCCTGCGCCGTGCCGCCGAGGCCTATGCAGCAGGCGAATCCGCCGAGCCCGCGTTGCCCACCCTGCACGAGGCGCCCAGGGAACCCTCAATGGCCGCCGAACCCGCCGCCGTTGAAGCGGCGGAATCGCCCGGCGAACCAGCAGTGCCAGAACCAGCAGCGCCAGAACCGGAGGCCCTGCACGAACCCACCGACTTCAATGCCCTGTTCGAAGGCATCGACCTCGAACTTCCCCATCACACCTTCGCACCCGAGCCGATGCCTTCGGCCGAGATGTCCGCGGTCGAGGCGCCCCCGGCCGAGATGCCTTCAAGCGATGCGCCCGCTGTCGAACTGCCCCAGGTCGAAGAAGCCGACATGGCTGAATTCGAGGCGGCCGTCTCTGCGCAGCACGCTCCCCCGGCCGACACCGCCGCCGACACCGATATCGCACCAGCGCCGCCCGAAAATAGCGACGAAGGCGAACCCGGCTACCGCCAGATCGGCGAGTTGCGCATTCCCACCCCGCTCTACAACATTTACCTGGCCGAAGCCGACGAACTCTCGCGCCATCTGCACAGCGACATTCACGACTGGCTGACCGATCCCGCCCAGGCGCTCGGCGATGCGGCCGTCATTTCGGCGCACAAGCTCGCGGGCAGTTCAGCCACCGTCGGCCTGCGCAGTGTGGCCGATCTTGCCAGCCAGACCGAGCATGCGCTCGACGCCCTGCGCGACCTGCCCGCGCACGCCGCGCGCCCGGCCGATCTCGACGCCTTGGCACAGGCGGCCAGCGACATCAAACAACTGCTGCACCAGTTTGCCGCAGGCTTCCTCAAGCCCGTGCAAGCCGAGCTGCTCACCCGGCTCGAAGCCCTGCAGGAAGCTGCGCTGGCCCAGAATGCCCAGCCGAGCGCCGAGTCGGTAAGCGAGTTGACCCACACGGCCGAACCGGCTGTCCAGCCTGAACAAATCGCCGCTCCAGAGCTTGCGCCCGCAACGCTCGAGCCCGCCTCGGCCGAAGCCTCGCAGCCGCAGATCAGCGCAACCCAATCTGCCGCGTCTGCCGACCAGTTGGTCGACACCATCGATCCCGACCTGTTCCCAATTTTCGAGGAAGAGGCCAACGAACTGCTGCCCGCCCTGGCCGCCAGCCTGCGCCAGTGGGAACAGCATCCGCAAGACACCGCGCCAGCCGCTCAAGCCATGCGGGCGCTGCACACGCTCAAAGGCAGTGCGCGCATGGCCGGCGCCATGCAACTCGGCGACCTGGCGCACAGCCTCGAATCCGACATCGACACCCTGACGGCCAATGCGCCGGTCAGCGAGGCCGATCTGGCCGAGCTGCTGGGCCGTTTCGACCATCTCAACACCCGCTTCGACCGCCTGTGCAGCGCGGCGCAGCGCGGCGAAAGCCAGCTGGCCGACCTCCCGGTGGCCACGGTTTCCGAGGTGTTCACCCCAAGCGTCGAGCCCGACATCGCCACGCCGATCCAGCCTGCGATTGCCGTCACTACAGCTGCCACGCCTGCCGCGGCCGAGCCGGTCAACCGCGTCCTCGCGCCGCGTATCGCCGCACAGGCTGTGCGCGTGCGCGCCGGGCTGCTCGACCGTCTGGTCAATCAGGCGGGTGAAATCACCATTTCGCGCGCCCGGCTGGAAAACGAGTTCGGTGCCATCCGCGCTTCGGTGGGAGATCTGAGCGACAACCTCGACCGTCTGCGCCAGCAGGTGCGCGAAATCGAAATTCAGGCCGAGGCGCAGATGAGCGCGCAGGTGCAGGCCGCGCGCGACGAAAACCGCGATTTCGACCCGCTCGAATTCGACCGCTTCACCCGCGCGCAGGAACTCACACGCATGATGGCCGAGTCGGTCAACGACATCGCTATGGTGCAGGGCACGCTCAGCCGCCTGCTGCGCGAAGTCGACGACGACATGACCCGCCAGGCGCGCCAGACCCGCGAGCTGCAGCGCGACCTGCTGCGCACCCGCATGGTCGAGTTCGACAGCCTGTCCGAGCGGCTTTACCGCACCGTGCGTCAGGCGGCCAAAGACCTGAACAAAGCGGTGCGCCTGGAAATCATCGGCGGCGCCATCGAACTCGACCGCGGCGTGCTCGAGCGCGTTTCCAGCAGCTTCGACCACTTGCTGCGCAACGCCGTGGCGCACGGCATCGAGACTGCGGAAGAACGCAAGGCGGCGGGCAAGCCCGAAGTCGGCACCCTCACCCTGAGCCTGCGGCAAGACGGCAACGAAGTCGTCATCACCCTGGCCGACGACGGGCGCGGTCTCAACTATGCCGCCATCCGCGCCAAGGCCGAACGCCTCGGCCTGCTCGCCCCAGGGCAGAACGTCTCCGAGGCAGAACTGACGCAACTGGTCTTCCGCCCGAACTTCAGCAGCGCCGAGAGCACCACCGCAGTGGCTGGCCGCGGCGTGGGGCTCGACGTGGTGCGCACCGAAGTCAACGCCCTGGGCGGTCGCGTGCTGCTCGACAACCAGCCGGGCTCCGGCGCTCGCTTCACCCTGCTGCTGCCACTGACCACCGCTATCACCCATGTGGTCTTGCTGCGCACCGGCGCTGCCGTGTATGCCGTGCCCGCCAATCTGGTGGACATCGTGCTGCGCTTCAAGCCCGAGCAGATCGCCAGCGCCGCGCGCACCCAGAGCATCGAGTATGCCAACAATACCCTGCCCTTCTACTGGCTGGGCGCCTTGCTCGGGCAATCGGGCGGCAGCAGTGAGCCGTTCGGCAAGAGCGTGCCCGTGGTCGTGATTCGCAGCGCCACGCAGCGTGTGGCCATTCAGGTCGATGAAGTCGTGGGCAACCGCGAAGTGGTGGTGAAAAACCTGGGACCGCAGCTCTCGCGCGTGCCGGGTCTGGCCGGCATTTCCGTGCTGCCCAACGGAGACGCCGCGCTGATCTACAACCCGGTGGCGCTCGCCGCGGTTTATGGCGCTGATGCCTCGGCCCGCATGCAGGCTGTGCCGCTGACGCCCGTGGCCCCGAGTGCAGACGCCGCTCCCGCCGCTGTCTCCACCTCGGTTTCGACCTCCGAGCCCAGCGAGACGCCGATCGATGCGTCCGGGCTCACTCCCGGGCTGCCTCCCACGGGCGACGCGGCGCAGGCCGCGAAGAGCGGCAATCCGCTGATCATGGTGGTGGACGACTCCATCACCGTGCGCCGCGTCACGCAGCGCTTCCTGCAGCGCAACGGTTATCTGGTGCAACTCGCCAAAGACGGCCTCGACGCCCTAGAGCAATTGCAGCAGATCAGCACCCTGCCCAATGTGATTCTGCTCGACATCGAAATGCCGCGCATGGACGGCTTCGACCTCACCCGCAACATCCGCGCCGACTCACGGCTGCAGAAGCTGCCCATCATCATGATCACCTCGCGCATTGCCGACAAGCATCGCAACTACGCCGCGCAGCTTGGGGTGAATCACTATCTCGGCAAGCCCTATTCCGAGACCGAGCTGCTCGAACTGATTCGCACCTTTACCCAGTCAGCAGTGAATCACTGAGCCTTCACCACCGCGTAGCGCTCCAGCGTTTCGGCCCGCGCCAGATCGTGTCGCACGATCGGCGCGGGGTAAGTGCTGCCCAATCGCACCCCGGCCGCCTGCAGCAGCGCTGCGGGCGCCTTCCAAGGCGCGTGAATGTCCTTGGACGCAAGCTGCGCCAGCTCGGGCACATAGCGGCGGATGAAATCGCCGCCCGCATCGAATTTCTCGCTTTGTGCCACCGGGTTGAAAATGCGGAAATACGGCTGCGCATCGCAGCCGCTGCTCGCCGCCCACTGCCAGCCGCCGTTGTTCGCCGCCAGGTCGAAATCGTTGAGATGATCGGCAAAGTAGCGTTCGCCCCAGCGCCAGTCGATACCCAGGTCTTTGGTCAAAAAACTCGCCACCACCATGCGCAGGCGGTTGTGCATATAGCCGGTCTGGTTGATCTGGCGCATGGCCGCGTCCACCAGCGGATAGCCGGTGCGGCCCTCGCACCAGGCGGCGAACTGCGCCGGGTCGTTGCGCCACTGAATGCGGTCGTAAACCGGCTTGAAAGCCGCATTCACCACATGCGGATGGTGGAACAGAATCTGAAAATAAAAGTCGCGCCACACCAGCTCGGACAGCCAGACCCGGGCCCCCTCGCTGCCCGCCTGCTGCCGCGCCCAGGCCATCGCGACCAGCTCGCGCACCGAGACCGTGCCGAAGCGCAGATGCACCGAGAGATAGCTCGGCCCCTTGCGTGCCGGGTAGTCGCGCGCCTGGTCGTAGTCATCGATGCGACGGCTGAAGTCGTCCACCAGCGCCGCCGCGCCAGACGCGCCCAGCGGCAGTTTCAGCGCGTGCAAATTCGACGGCGCAAAACCCAGCTCGGACAAGGTAGGCAACGGTTGCCGCAGTGCCGCTGGCAGCGCAGCCAGCCGGGCGGAGGTCACTGCGCTATCGAGGGGCTGCTGCGGCTGTGCGGCGTACCGCGCCAGCCAGGCGGTGCGGTAGGGTGTAAAGACCGAGTACGGCTTGCCCTGCGCCGTCAACACCTCGTCGCGCTCGAAAATCATGTGCTCTTTGACGGTGCGCAGCGCCCGCCCGTCTTGCCGCAAGGCGCGCTCGACGGCTGCATCGCGCGCGAGGGCTGCGGGCTCATCGTCGCGCCCGCAGAACACCGCCTGCGCGCTCAACTCGGCAGCCAGCGCGGCAATCGCCTCGCGCGCGCTGGCGTGGCGCACGATCAGCGCGGCGCCGCGCTCGCGCAAAGCGGCGTCGATCTCCGCCACCGCAACCAGAATGAACTCCACCCGCCGATCCGCCTGCAGCCCGCGCTGCAGCAGCGGATCGAGAATGTCTCGGTCGAAAACAAACGCCATCGCCACCTTGTCGCAGGCGCGCAGGGCGGCGTGCAGCGCCGCGTTGTCGTGCAGTCGCAAATCGCGCCGCAGCCAGACCAGACCGAGCGGCAGTTTTTCCACGGCAGAGCTGGCGGGACGGTCGGCAATGGAAGTCAGCATGTGCAGAGGGTTCGAGAAAAAATGGAGATCAACCATAACCCAGCAGCACAAAATCTGCGGCCCGGCGCGATAAACTCCACCCCATGAACCCTCGCCCCGACGCCTCCAATCTGAGCAACCAGTTTTTGATCGCCATGCCGGGCATGGCCGACGAGAACTTTGCCGGTACCGTGGTGTATGTCTGCGAGCACTCCGCGCGCGGCGCGCTCGGCTTGATCATCAACCGCCCGTCGGACATTACCGTCAAGGAATTGTTCGAACGCGTTGGCCTCGACCACGCGGGACTGTACGCCTCGCAGCCTGTGCTGCAGGGCGGCCCGGTGCAGACCGAGCGCGGCTTCGTACTGCACGAAACCACCGATACGGCCTATGCCTCCAGCCTCGACATTCCCGGTGGCCTGCAAATGACCACCTCCAAGGACGTGCTCGAACACATGGCCGCGGGCGACGGGCCGACGCGCAGCCTCATCACCCTGGGCTACTCTGGCTGGAGCGCCGGGCAGCTCGAAGAAGAACTCGGCCAGAACGGCTGGCTTACCGTCGAGGCCGACCCCATCGTGTTGTTCGACACCCCGGTGGAGGCCCGCTTCAACGCGGCCATGGCGCTGCTGGGCTTCAACCCGGCCATGTTGTCGCAAACCGCAGGACATGCCTGAGGCCATGCAGCCCGCCGCGGGCCGTGAGATCACGGTTCTGGGTTTCGACTGGGGCGCCAAGCGCATCGGCACGGCGGTAGGCAACAGCCTCACCCGCAGCGCCACGGCGCTGCGCAGCCTGCGCGCCGATCGCAACGACCTCAAGTTCGACGCCATCGCCGTGCTCATTCGCGAGTGGCAGCCGCAGCAGCTCGTGGTCGGTCTGCCCTTGCACCCCGACGGCGCCGCGCACGACAATACCGCCCACGCCCAGCGCTTCGCCCGCCAGCTTGAAGGCCGATTCCGGCTGCCGGTGGCGCTGGTCGATGAACGCTACACCTCGGTCGCCGCCGAAGACGACGGCGCCAAAGATGTGGACAGCGCCGCCGCCCAGCTCATCGTCGAACAATACCTGCAGCAACGCTGACCATGCCTTCCTCTCCTGCTTCCCCAATCGCCGCCCCTCCAGACGCCGAGGGGCTCTACGCCCAATTGCTCGCGCAGGTTCGCAGCGCTGTCGCAGCACAGGCCGAGCCGCCCTTGCTCATCGGCATCTATTCCGGCGGCGCCTGGCTGGCGCAGCGGCTGCACGCCGACCTGCAACTGGCGCAGCCCTACGGCGTGGTGTCTTCGACCTTTCACCGCGACGACTTCGCCACCCGCGGTCTGCACCCCAGCGCCAATCGCACCGCGCTGCCCGTGCCCATCGCCGATCAGGCCGTGCTGCTGATCGACGACGTGCTGCACACCGGCCGCACCATCCGCGCCGCGATGAACGAGCTGTTCGATTTCGGCCGTCCGGCGCGCATCGACCTGGCGGTGCTGGTCGATCGCGGCGGCCGCGAGCTGCCCATCTGCCCGCAAATCGCCGCCAGCACCCTCCTCGATCTGCCCGACGAGGTCTCGCTGGCGCTGCTGCGCGATGAGGACGTGTTGGAGGGCATCCGCTTCCGTTTCGATCTGGTGAACAAGTAAATGAAGTCGGCCATGACCCGCGCCCACAACCCCCAACTCAACAAAAACGGCGAGCTGCGCCACCTGCTCACCCCCGAAGGCTTGCCGCGCGACGTGCTCACGCACATCCTCGACACCGCGCAGGGCTTTGTCAGCTTCGGCAGCCGCGAAGTGAAAAAAGTGCCGCTGCTGCGCGGCAAGAGCGTGTTCAACCTGTTCTTCGAAAACAGCACCCGCACCCGCACCACCTTCGAGATCGCGGCGCAACGCCTGTCGGCCGACGTGTTCAATCTGGACATCCAGCGCTCCAGCACGAGCAAGGGCGAGAGCCTGCTCGACACCATCGCCAACCTCGAAGCGATGGATGCCGATGTGTTCGTCGTGCGCCATTCCGACAGCGGCGCGCCCTTTCTCATCGCCCAGCACACGCCCCCGCATGTGCACATCGTCAACGCCGGCGATGGCCGTCATGCCCACCCCACCCAGGGCCTGCTGGACATGTACACCATCCGTCATTTCAAGGGCGACTTCAGCAACCTCACCGTGGCCATCGTCGGCGACATCGTGCATTCGCGCGTGGCGCGCTCGGCCATTCACGCGCTCACCACGCTGGGCGCCGCCGAGGTGCGCGCCGTCGGCCCCAAGACCCTGGCGCCCGACAATCTGCGCGACATGGGCGTGCGCGTCTGCCACGACATGGCCGAGGGCATCCGCGGCGCCGACGTCATCATGATGCTGCGCTTGCAGAACGAGCGCATGTCGGGCGCACTGCTGCCGTCCGCGCATGAATTCAACATGACCTATGGCCTCACGCCCGAGCGCCTGGCACTGGCCAAGCCCGATGTCATCGTCATGCATCCCGGCCCCATCAATCGCGGCGTCGAGATCGACAGCAGCGTGGCTGATGGGCCACGCAGCGTCATCCTCGACCAAGTGCGCTTCGGCATCGCTGTGCGCATGGCCGTGCTGTCCATCGTCGCCTCCACCGAAAGCCCCGCATGAGCACCACGCAACTTCTGATCCGCGGCGGCCGCCTCATCGACCCGCTACGTGGGCTCGATACCGAGGGCGATATCGCCATCTCCGGCGAGCGCATCGTCGCCGTGGGCAAAGCGCCCGAAGGCTTCACCCCCGAGCAGACGCTCGACGCGCGCGGTCTGCTCGTCCTGCCCGGTCTCATCGACCTGTGCGCCCGCCTGGGCGAGCCCGGCTATGAGCACGAGGGCATGCTGGAAACCGAACTGCGCGCGGCGCTGGCCGGCGGCGTCACCCGCGTGGTGTGCTCGCCCGACACCGACCCCGTGCTCGACGAACCCAGCCTGGTGGAAATGCTGCGCTGGCGCGCCCGGCGCATCAAAAGCGCCCGCGTCTATCCGCTGGGTGCGCTCACCAAAGGCCTCAAAGGCGAGAGCTTGAGCGAAATGGCCGAACTCACCCGGGCGAGCTGCATCGGCTTCTCCCAAGCCGACACGCCGATGACCGACACCAAGGTGCTCTATAGCGCCATGCAATACGCCAGCACTTTCGGCTACAAGGTCTGGCTGCGTGCGCAGGACGCCTCGCTCAGCCGCGGCGGCATCGCCGCCAGCGGCGCCTACGCCCAGCGCCTGGGCCTGAGCGGGGTGCCCGCCATGGCCGAAACCGTGGCACTGCACACCTTGTTCGAGCTGATGCGCGCCACCGGCTGCGCGGTGCATGTGAGCAAGCTCTCCAGCGCCGCAGGCGTTGCGCTGGTCCGCCAGGCCAAGGCCGAAGGGCTGCCGCTGACCTGCGACGTGTCGATCAACAACCTCATGCTCACCGATCTGGACATCGGCTACTTCGACGCCCGCGCCCGGCTCGACCCGCCGCTGCGCCAGAGCCGAGACCGCGACGCCCTGCGCGTCGCCTTGGCCGACGGCACCATCGACGCGCTGTGCTCCGACCACACCCCCATCAGCGCCGACGACAAGACCCAGACCTTCGCCGACGCTGCGCCCGGCGCCACCGGGCTGGAGTTGCTGCTGTCCACCGCACTGCAATTCGCCGCCGACAGCGGCCTGCCGCTGGTCAAGGCGCTGGACTGTGTGGGCCACCGCGCCGCGCAGGCCGCCGGTCTGCCCCCGGCCACGCTGGAAGCCGGCGCGGCGGCCGAGCTCATCCTCGTCGATCCGCAGGCCCGCTGGCGCGCCCTGCCTGACGCCCTGCAAAGCCAGAGCCGCCACACTCCTCTGGCCGAGCAGGAACTACCTGGCCGCACCCGGCACGCCGTGATCGACGGCCGCGTGGTGTGGAGCGCGCAGCCCGTCGCCACTCCTGCATGAACCCGGCGCCGCAGCCCGCCGAAAACCCTCCGGCGCTGCTCTGCGAGCCGCCCGCCCAAACCCCCGCGCCGGTGTTGCGCCGCGTCAGCGCGCCGCTGCGTTTCGCCACCCGGCTGACCCGGCTCAGCGCCCACGCCCTACGCGGCCAGCGCATCGTGCGTCAACTGTTTCCCCAGCTCGACGCGGCTGGAAAACAGCAACAGATCCGCGACTGGTCGGCCGAGCTGCTGCGGCTCAGCGGCATTGCGCTACAGGTCAACGGCGCGCCGCAGCAAACCCCGTCTTTAGTTGCCGCCAACCATGTGTCGTGGATCGACATCTTCGCCATCAACGCCGTGCAGCCCGTGCGCTTCGTCTCCAAGTCGGAGGCGGCAGGGTGGCCCCTCATCGGCCCGCTGGTGCGCGGCGTGGGCACGCTGTTCATCGAGCGCGAGCGCGCGCAAGACGTGGTGCGCGTGATCCACCAGATGGCGCAATGCCTGCAAGACGGCGACCATGTCGGCGTGTTTCCCGAAGGCACCACCAGCTACGGCCACGATCTGCTGCCGTTTCATGCCAATCTGTTCCAGGCCGCCTGCTCATCAGACTGCCCCGCCGCGGTGCAACCCGTGCTGCTGTTCTACGCCGACCAGCGCAGCGGCCGCTTCAGCCGTGCCGCCTCGTATGTGGGCGACGAAACCATGGTCGGCAGCCTGTGGCGCATGAGCGCCGCCGCCCCCCTGCGCGTGGAAGTCAACTACCTGCCCCCGCTGCGCGCGCCCAGCCGCCGCGCCCTGGCCCAGCAGACCCGCGAGGCCATCGCCGAGCACCTCCACCAGCGCTTGCGCGATAGCCGCTGAACCCTGCGCGCCTACAATTCGGGCGCACACCTCGCCGTAGTTCAATGGATAGAACAGCTGCCTCCTAAGCGGCAAATACAGGTTCGATTCCTGTCGGCGGGACCAATTTGGCTGCCCATAAAAAGAAGAACCAATGCATACCCCGCTCGACGACGACGTGTATCGTCTATGGGACGACTTGGCCGACCACGGCACGCAGGATATGCAGGCAGCGTTGGCACTCTGTCTGAGAACCCTGTGCGATTGGACTGGCTCACAAAACGGGTACTGGATGGGCCTTGTGCGCCTTCCCCACAAGGCCCAGCGCCCTGATTTGCTCAAGGGGTGGCGAATTGGCGCATCTGTGGAAATGCTGCGCACCGAATTCACAACCCCAGAGCGTATCCAGCACGGCACGCCGATCATGCAGACGCCAACTGCCGACGCAGCCGCGCAAATGATTGTCGCCACCTCTGGAACGTTTCGCAGCTTCAGCATGTGCACCGGGATGTTCGACCCGACGGCGCATGAGCAGACCCAGCACTACTCCTTTTCGATCACCAGCCCAACATTTCCACCCGGACGTGGATCGTCTCGCCAGTCAATGCCCACGCTGAGTCGGCATTCATGTTCGACACCTGTATCAACGGAAAAATTTTTGACGCAGCCCTCATGCAGCGGGCCGTAGAGGCGCTGCGCGGTATCAAGTGGTTCCATTGGCAGTTGCTCTGCGGGCATGGTCTTGGCTTGTGCGCCGAACCCCTGTCCCCTGCCGAACAGCGACTGGTTCCGGAGTTGCTCAATGGCGACCGTGAGAAGGTCATCGCCAACCACCTCGGCCTGACCGAAGCGACACTGCACCAATATGCGACGAGCATCTATCGCAAGTTCGGCGTGCATGGACGTACCGAATTCATGTCACTCTGGCTACGAGGAGCCGCTTTGACCCCGCATTCGCGGCGGATCACTACTGATCAGTAGGTGTTTTTGTACGCGCACGCGGCCTAAGTTGAAAACCAATGGAACAGCAATTGGCTGTTCCAGAGGATCCCAGAAATCTAATCACCTAAGGAGAACGTCATGTCCAGACTACTTTTGATTGCCGCTATTTTTGCCGTGCCACTTCTGCTTAGCGCATGCGGCACGCCACTGCTCATGTGATGCCAGCTCACGCGCCTGGGAGACCATTTTTCAAGTGGCCATCCCAGGGCGAGCAAAGCCGGGATCAGATCAGCAGCTTGGTCATCTTCAGGTGCCCGCAATAGGCGGCACGTCGAATTGCACGTCGCCGCATTGCGCGCGGTGGCGCAGGGCGTGGTCGATGAGGACGATGGCCACCAGCGCTTCGGCGATGGGCGCGGCGCGGATGCCCACGCAGGGATCGTGCCGACCATGCGTTTCCACCGTGGTGGGCGCGTTGTGCAGGTCCACGGACTGCCGCGGCAGGCGGATGCTCGATGTGGGTTTGATGGCGATGGAGGCCACCACGTCCTGCCCGGTGCTGATGCCGCCGAGCACGCCGCCGGCGTTGTTCGAGGTGAAGCCCTGCGGGGTGAGTTCGTCGCCATGCTGCGTGCCTTTTTGCGCCACGCTGGCAAAGCCCGCGCCGATCTCCACGCCCTTCACCGCGTTCAGCCCCATGAGCGCGTGGGCGATGTCGGCGTCGAGTTTGTCGTACAGCGGCTCGCCCCAGCCTGCGGGCACGCCGCTGGCGGCAACCATGATGCGCGCGCCGACCGAGTCGCCCGATTTGCGCAGCGCGTCCATATACGCCTCCAGCTCGGGCACGATGTCGGCGTTGGGCGAGAAGAACGGGTTCTGATGCACCGCATCCCAGGTCTGAAAAGGGATGGGCACTTCGCCGAGCTGGGTCATGCAGGCGCGAACCGTCACGCCGTACTGCGCGGCCAGCCACTTCTTGGCCACCGCACCGGCGGCGACGATGGGCGCGGTGAGCCGGGCCGATGAGCGACCGCCGCCGCGCGGATCGCGCAGGCCGTATTTGCGCCAATAGGTGTAGTCGGCATGGCCGGGACGGAAGGTGTTCAGGATGTTGCCGTAGTCCTTGCTGCGCTGGTCGGTGTTGCGGATGAGCAGGGCGATGGGCGTGCCGGTGGTCTTGCCCTCGAACACGCCGGAGAGGATTTCCACCTGATCGGCTTCCTGCCGCTGCGTCACATGGCGGCTGGTGCCCGGACGGCGGCGGTCGAGATCGGGCTGGATGTCGGCCTCGCTCAACGCCATGCCGGGCGGGCAGCCGTCGATGACACAACCGATGGCCGGGCCGTGGGATTCGCCGAAGGTGGTGACTGCAAACAGCAGGCCGAGGGTGTTGCCGGACATGGGAGGACTTTCAGGGTTGAGGGGGAAGGTCGCGCGCTTGCAAGGCGTCGAGCAGCTTGTCGTGCACCCCGCCAAAGCCGCCGTTGCTCATCACCAGCACGCGGTCGCCGGGGCGGGCGGCTGCGGCCACGGCGGCCACCAGCGCGCCGAGATCGTCGAACGCCTGCGCCTTGTCGCCCAGCGGCTGCAGCGCTTCGGCGAGGTTCCAGCCCAAGCCGCCGGCGTAGCCAAAGCTCAGGTCGGCGCCCGACAGGGCGCCAGGCAGCAGCGCCTTCATCGCGCCGAGTTTCATGGTGTTGGAACGCGGCTCGAACACCGCCAGAATGCGGCCTGAAGCGGCATGGGAATCGGCTTGCATGCGATGCCGCAGCCCGGCGATCGTGGTGGCGATGGCCGTGGGGTGGTGGGCGAAGTCGTCGATGACCTGCACGCCGCCCGCGGTGCCGCGCAGTTCCATACGGCGCTTCACGCCCTGAAAGCTGCACAGCGCGGCGCAGGCTTCGTCGGCGAACACCCCGGCGTGCTGGGCCGCGGCAATGGCGGCCAGGGCATTGCTGCGGTTGTGCGCGCCGGTTTGGTTCCAGCGCACTTCGCCCATGCGTTTGCCGCGCAGCCGCACCTCGAACTGCTGCTCGCCGCCCTGCGCGCTCCAGCCGTTCTCATCGTCGTCGAAGCGCACCACTTCGCTCCAGCAGCCGCGCGCGAGCACGCGCTGCAAGGCGTCCGAGCGGGCGTTGACCACGAGCTGCCCGCTGCACGGCACGGTGCGCACCAGATGGTGGAACTGGGTTTCGATGGCGGCGAGATCGGGGAAGATGTCGGCGTGGTCGAACTCCAGGTTGTTGAGCACGGCGGTGCGCGGGCGGTAATGCACGAACTTGGAGCGTTTGTCGAAAAAGGCGGTGTCGTATTCGTCGGCTTCGATGACGAAAAAGCCTCCCCCTCCCAGCCTCCCCCACGTTGTGGAGGAGGAGCTTTCCCCCTCCCCGCGCGGGGAAGAAGCGAGATCGCTCCGTCCCTGCTCGCGGGGAGGGTTGGGGTGGGGAGTCTTGTCGCCCCCCAAACGCGCCGAGGCCCCAAAGTCCAGCGGCACGCCGCCGATGAGAAAACCGGGCTTCAGCCCGGCAACGTCGAGAATGTGCGCCAGCATCGAGGTGGTGGTGGTCTTGCCGTGCGTACCGGCGATCGCCAGCGTCCAGCGGCCCTGCAGCACATGCTCGGCCAGCCACTGCGGCCCGCTGATGTAAGGCTGCCCGGCATCGAGAATCGCCTCCATCAAGGCATTGCCGCGCGACACCACATTGCCGATGACCCACAGATCGGGCCTGAGCGCGAGTTGGTCGGCGCCGTAGCCCTCGACCAGTTCGATGCCCAACTGCTGCAACTGCGTGCTCATGGGCGGATAGACCTGCGCGTCGCAGCCGGTCACGCGGTGCCCGGACTCCTTCGCCAGCGCCGCCAGGCCGCCCATGAAGGTACCGCAAATGCCAAGAATATGAATATGCATGGCGGCAGATTCTAGGAGCCGCCGTCCGCACCGCCGCAAACCCGCATAAACCGGTTTTCACAGGCGTTTACACGGACAATAAGCGCTCCGTCGTTTTCCGCTCCCCGCATGCAGCCCAACCTAGACCGCACGTCCGCCATCACCGTCTATCTGGCCTCCGCCAGCCCGCGGCGGCAGGAGTTGCTGTGGCAGATCGGCGTGCCCTTCGAACTGCTGGCGCCGCTGCCCGACGAAGACAGCGAGGCGCTGGAAGCCGCGCTGCCCGGCGAGCCTCCGGCCGACTATGTGCAGCGCGTCACCCGCCTCAAGCTGGAGGCGGCGCGCGAGCGTCTGGCCCGCTGCCGCCCCGAGGTCTCGCCCGAGGCCGCCGTGTTGCTGTGCGCCGACACCACCGTGGCGCTGGACGGCGTGATTTACGGCAAGCCGGAAAGCGCCGACGACGCCGCGCGCATTCTTCGCACCCTTTCAGGCAAAACGCACCAGGTGCTCACCGCGGTCTGCGTGCAGCGAGGCGCGGCGCGACACGCGGCGCTGCAAACCTCGCAGGTGCGCTTCGCCGCCTTGAGCGAGCAGGACATCGCCGACTACATCGCCAGCGGCGAGCCTTTTGGCAAGGCCGGCGCCTATGCCCTGCAAGGGCGCGGCGCGGCCTTCGTGGAACACCTCAGCGGCAGCGCCAGTGGCATCATCGGCCTGCCGCTGTTTGAAACCCTGCAGCTGCTGCGCGCAGCCGGTTGGTCTGCCCACCCGCACAGCCCCACACCACAAGAGACAACGCGCCCATGAATCCCACACCCGAAGACATTCTCATCAACATCACCCCGCAGGAAACCCGGGTCGCCTTGGTGGCCCACGCCGCGGTGCAGGAACTGCACATTGAACGCAGCCTGGAACGCGGTCTGGTGGGCAATATCTATCTGGGCAAAGTGGCACGGGTGCTGCCCGGCATGCAGTCCGCCTTCATCGATATCGGTCTGGAGCGCACCGCCTTTTTGCATGTGGCCGACCTGTGGCAGCGCCAGGCCATTCCCGTGCCCACCGAGGCCGCCAGCGAAGCCGCGACAGCACCGCCCCTTCAGCCCATCGAAAAGCTGATCTACGAAGGCCAGACGTTGATGGTGCAGGTGCTCAAAGACCCGATCAACACCAAGGGCGCGCGCCTGACCACGCAGATCAGCCTGGCCGGACGCATGCTGGTGCACCTGCCGCAAGACAACCATATCGGCATTTCGCAAAAAATCGACGGCGCAGAGCTGCGCACCGCATTGCGCGAACGCATGAGCGCCCTGCTGGCGGCGGATGCCGGCGATTCGCAAGGTTTCATCGTGCGCACCAATGCCGAAGACGCCAGCGACGCGGAGCTGGCCGAAGACATCGCCTACCTGCGCAAGACCTGGGCCGCCATTCAGCAGCGCGCGCACGTCACCAGTCCCAGCGCCCTGATCTACCAGGAACTCAGCCTGGCGCAACGCGTGCTGCGCGATCTGGTGAGCGACGCCACCCGCAGCGTGCAGATCGACTCGCGCGAAAACTTCGAGCAGCTTCAGAGCTTCGCCGCCGAATACATGCCCCGCGTCAGCGGCCGCCTGCAGCTCTACCGCGGCGAGCGCCCGCTGTTCGAGACCGCCAACGTGGACGAGGAAATCGAGCGCGCGCTGGGGCGGCGGGTCGATCTCAAATCCGGCGGCTACCTCATCATCGACCAGACCGAGGCGATGACCACCATCGACGTCAACACCGGCGGTTTCGTCGGCGCGCGCAACTTCGACGACACCATCTACCGCACCAATCTGGAAGCCACCCAGGCCATCGCGCGCCAACTGCGACTGCGCAATCTGGGCGGCATCATCATCATCGACTTCATCGACATGCACAACGCCCAGCACCGCGCCGCCGTGCTCGACGAACTGCGTAAATCGCTGGCGCGCGACAAGGTGAAAGTCACCGTCAGCGGCTTCTCGCAACTCGGCCTGGTGGAACTCACCCGCAAACGCACCCGAGACTCGCTGGCGCACATGCTGCTGGAGCCCTGCCCCACCTGCGGCGGGCTGGGGCAAGTGAAAACCGCGCGCACCGTGTGCTATGAAATCCTGCGCGAAATTCTGCGCGAGGCCAAACAATTCAACCCGCGCGAGTTCCGCATCGTCGGCGCCGCCGACGTCATCGACCTGTTCCTCGAAGAAGAAAGCCAGCATCTGGCCTCGCTCTCCGACTTCATCGGCAAGCCCGTCTCGCTGCAGGTCGAGCCCGCGTTTTCGCAGCAACAGTACGACATTGTGCTGACCTGACAGCCCCCGCCTGTTTCCCGCCAGTCCTGAGCTGGTCGATACGGTTTGTCCAGCGCAATCAGCTTGACAGCACGACGGCAAAGCCAAGGACGCGCCAGGCCACTTGCAACAAATCCGTCTTAATGTAACAGCGGAGACTTCGCCGTCCTGCTGCGATTGGACTGATCACGCCGTGTCAATTGGCTTCATTGCATGAATATTCTTTGCGAATTTTCTGATAGGAATGCCGAGGAATCGTGCAACCCATTGAAATTCTTAAAATATAAGAAAATAATTATTATATTTTTCACCATATAATTATTTTATTATATTTAATGCCCCGAATTTGACACAAATTTAATTCATATAAGTAACAAGAAAAATCCATTTGTTGAGAGTTGCAATCTCTATTTGAATCCGCCTTGCTGAAGTCCTTCAGTCCAGAGCCGAGCAGCACGCTATCGGGTTCAAAAATAGATCAAGGAGGAGATTGCATGAAAAAAAGCATCATGGCAGCTGTAGTCATAGGGGCATGCTGTCAAATGGCCCACGCTAAGGAGGGTGCCCAGCTCTACGGCGTCATCGACATGGGCATTGAAAGGCTGACCTATGACAACACCAGCCTGAACCGGCTCGGTTCCGGCGTGCAATCCACAGACCGGATCGGGATACGAGGACAGGAAAATTTAGGAGGAGGTTTGCAAACATTTTTTTATGTCGAAACCGGATTTTGTGGGAACGGCACTAATTCGTTTCCAGGCAGCCTCGTATACAAAGGGGATAACAGTGCCGTGGGATCGAGTGTTTGCTCGGGTGGGGGGTTCATGGGTCGCCTCAGCGTGCTGGGGTTAAAAAGCCGCTATGGCGTTTTTAAGGCCGGTCGCTTTTACAGTCTGAATTATGACAATCTCGTCAAGATCGATCCATTCATGACAGGGATGACTGGGGCTGTGAAAAACATCGACCCGGCAGGCTATAACTACGTTCGATTTTCGCAGGCTGTTGGATACCGGACTCCCGATTTTGGCGGGCTAACGGCCGCCATGCTCTACGCATTTGGTGGACAGCCCGGAAGCTTCTCAAAGGGACAGTCTTATGAACTGAACGTGGATTATGAATCCAAAAAATTTACCGCTGGAATTGATTACCTAAAAAATAACCATCCGTACAGCGCAGGCAGCAAATTTAATCCTTATGTTGCACTGGCCTGGGAATTCGGTCCAGCTGCAACGCTCACCCAACAGGGCTCGTTCAATAATGAAGTCGTCCAGCTCTATGGTGGATATGATTTTTCCGTCGCCAAACTGACTGCACTTTACTCTGACGAAAAATACGGCGATGGTCTGCCCTATGCGGCAGGACATTTCGTACCGGATTTGAAAATATGGATGCTTGGCGCAACTATTCCCCTGCCGCGAGGGAAATTTCTGGCTTCAATTTCCAGGCGCAGTGACATGAACAAATCTGACACCACTGCAACGCAAGTGGCCATTGGTTATCTTTATCCGCTCTCCAAGAGGACGAACATCTATACATCGTATTCACGCATCCGCAACGATTCGGCAACAGATTTGTATGTTGGCGATAACGGTTTCACCGCACAGGGAACCGTTGGCGGCGCGAGTGCCAGTGGTCTAACCATCGGCCTGCGTCATTTCTTCTGATGGCTCCAGCGCCATTACCCACTTTGTCCAAGGAAACATCATGAACATGTTCATCCGACGTGCGCTTGTTGGCGCAACGCTCACTACATTTGCATTCTTGCCCGGTCTGGCACACGCTGAGGATACGGTTCCGGCAATCGCCACGCAGTCGCACTACGGTGCGATCTTCCAGATCGACTCCGGTAGTCCAGGCGCTATCAAAAAGACCATCAACAATATAGAAAACCTGCTCCATGACCCCAGGCTCAAAGGCAAGGTCCAGGTCGAGTTGATCGCCAACGCCCAGGGATTCGCCGCCTACGTCAAGAACAATGGTTTTGAGAAAAAATTGCAAGTTCTGCAACAGCAGGGCGTGCTGTTAGCGCAATGTGCCAATACCTTGCGCGAGTTGCATGTGGATCGCAAGGATCTATATCCATTCATCACTGTGGTGCCGTCCGGAATGGGAGAAATCACCATTCGGGAAGCGCAAGGGTGGGCGTATATCCATCCCTCAGCACCGAAGCCTGGTCTATGATCGAGGCACATCAAAAAGATAGGGATGCACTGCGTCCCTGTCTTTTTGATTTCAGGCGCGTGAAACGCACCTCTTGTTTATTTCGGGCAGGTGGCCGTGCTGCCCGGCACTTTGCCGACCAGCAGCAGGAAAGAGGAGAACGGGTCCATGGCGCGCATCGCCACCATCTTCGGCCCCTGGAATTCGAGGCGACCGAACATCATGGCTTTCATCGGGCCGTATTCGCCCTTGCCCATTTCTTCCCACTGCTTGGTGTTGGCGTGCATGAGAAAGTCGACATCGAAATTAGGCTTGAGGGTGGGCGCGCCGCCGGAGACGCACATGGCCTTGTCGTTTTGCAACTGCAACTTGAGTTCAACCGCGGTGTCCTTGCCGCAATCGGTGCGGTACATCTCCACCAGCTTGTAGCCGCGGCCTTTGTCGTCGTGCATGAACTCGCCCTTGAGTCCGTTGGTCAGCTCGGGGGTGTTGTTCCAGGCGGTGCAGGCTTCGCTGGCCCATTGGGGCGACATCAGCACCGGGGTGTCGGCCCAGGCTGTGGCCGACACGCAGGACAGGGCCAGACCGGCGGCCAGACCGAAGGCTTGCAGCGAACGGCGGGGGTTGAACAGTGTTTTCATGGGGGGTTGTCTCCAAGAGGGTTTGAAACACTCGCGCAGGGGATGGTGATGGAGCCCTGCCGTGGCGCGACGACACGGCGACAGGCTGGATTTCAAGCGGGTGGGTCAGTCAGGCAACAGCTCCTGCGCGCGCTGAGCGAAGGCTTGTGCTTGTTTCTCGTCGATGAACAGACGGATGAATTTGACGCAGGCTTGCACGGCAGCGGCATGGCCTTCGGGTGTATCGGGGTGTTGCTCGATTTTCTGCACCAGCCGGGGGGCCTGGGCGCCAAACTGTTCTTCGACGAGGGCGATGAGCAGGCCGTGGGGGGTCTGCTGCGGCGCGTCGGCGGCAAACAAGGAGGCGGGCGCAACTGAGAGAGACGCGGCGGTGTTGCGCACCAGATAGCCCTCATCGAGCAAGCCGCGCAGCGCTAGCAGGCAGCGCTCGGGGTCGGCGCCCGCTTTGAGCAACTCGGCCACCGGCCGATGGCCATCGGCCATGATGAGCAGATTGCGCTGCCCGGGCAGGAGATGGTGGGCACGGGTGGCGAGTTCTTCACGACCCTTGGGCGTTTTTTCCAGTATCCAATCGAGCGGCAATTCAGCAGACATCTCCTTCGGGCGCGGCTTGGGCGCCGCACCGGTCTCCTTGGTTTTGATCGCGCAACACGCTGCGCCACAGTCCAGGGAGTATGCCGATTTGGCGCCCGATTGACACCGGGATGAACCCGCAGAAAAAAGGCCCGCACGCGGCGGGTCTGGATGAAACGTCTGTGGGATGCTCAGACTTTGGTGGTCTGCGGCAAGCCGGTGATGTAGCCCACGGCAGCGCCATAGCCGTTTTCGTAGTTCTTGTCGATCAGTGGCTCCAGAGTCTGGTACACCTTGGCGTGCAGGCCGGTGGTATTGGTCACGCCGTTGGCGGTGACGGTCTTGATCTCCCAGTCGCCGGGGTGCTGGAAGTTGCTCATCACATACATCCAGCCGTTCACGTCATCGACGCCCTGCAAGCCAGTGCTCTCGGCACCCGCCGGGGTGGAGAGGATGCGGCTGAGTTGCTTGGTATCGACGTTGTACGCCCAGAGGAAGTTGTTGACATGCATGCCGCTGTCTTCGCCGATGAACAGGGTGCGCAGCTTTTCCGAGAACTTGAGATTGTCGGGGTTGGCGATCTTGTTCGGATTGGCGAGATTGCCCAAGGCATCGGGCGTGGCCAGGTCTTCGCCCACCAGCGCGGCAGGCGCAGCCATGTCCACCGGCACCCACTCGCTGTTCATCGCGGCGCCGCTGGTGTCCACTTGCCCGGCCTTGAGGTTGAGGGCGTACACCGCACCGGCCTTCGGCCCGGCGACTTTGAAGCCGGGGATCGAGCCATCGACCATCGACGACTGGATATAGGACATGGCGGAGTAGGCGATCTTGTCCTTGGCGTTGACGGTCGTGCCTTCCATTTTGGTGAAGGCCATGGTGCCGCCCTTGAGCCCGGCGTAGCGGTGGGTTTCGAGGAAGGCTGCCGCCTTTTCCTGCCCCGGAACGAGCTTGATCCAGTTTTTCTTGCCGCCCAGCCAGACCTGGGTGTAGGTGGAATCGCCCGGGTCGGTGGTCTTGACGTCCATGATGCTGGGCGTGCCGCCGTTTTGCGCCGCGGCCTGCGCCAGCGCCAGCACTTCCGCGCTGGTGGCATGGCCGAGGTTCACCCATTTCAGCGTGAAGGTGCCGGTGCCCACACCCGGAGCGCTGGTCTGCGTTGCTTGAGCAACGTATAGCGTGCCGGCCGACAGGTCGGCGGCTTTATCGGCGATGAACAGGAACAGGCCGCCGTTGGTGGCGTCGTCGCCCATCAGCGCGGTGCGCTGGTCGGGCATGACCTGGATGAGTTCATGCGAAATGCGGCCCATGCAGTAGTGTTTTTTCACCGTGCCGGTGCCGTCGGCGTTGACGGTAACTTCGGGCAGATGGCCGTAAAGATAAGGATTGGCCTTGACCGGATCGCTCACCGCGGCGGCGTCGCCGTACAGATTGGTGATGAAGGCCTGGAACTGGGTGTTCTTGGCGATGGAGGCGGCGTCGGGCTCGTATTCTTCGCTGGACAGATGGGTGCCCCAGGGCGACAAGCTGGCGCCGCAGGTGATCCACAGGCCATTGGCCGGTGCGGTGGGCACGTTGTAATACTTCACCAGACTGAGCTTGCCGGTGGCCGGGTCTTGGTCGAGGGTGAGCACGGCGATGGGCGATGGCAGTTTGCCGTAGGCCGAGACACCCGCCTGATCCAGGCTGGTGTATTCGAACTGCACCACGGCGAACACGGTGTTGCCCTTCACCCCAGCCACCTTCGCGCCCGGCACCGTTAGCAGCGTCGTGCCGTCGGGGGCGTCAGAGAAAAACTGTCGTGCCGACGCTGGCACGGAGTTATCCATGATGGGCTTGCCGTTGATGTCGAAGTAACTGCCGGCGATCAGTGTGCCGCCATTGCCGTTGGGTACTTGCTGGCCAGTGATGAAAAACGGTTGGTAGCCAAGCTGGTAAGTCTGGCTGCTGCCGTCGCTGTAGGCCACTTTGAGCGCCGAAGCGACGTTGGTCGTCGCCATGCTCGCCGGGTCGGCGATGCCGGGCGCGGCCATCGCGGTGAAGGCTGCGGCCGTGGGGGTGGCGGTGGCCGCAGTGGCCGCCGTCGAGCCGCCACCGCAGGCGGCGAGCAGGGCGGAACCGCCCAGGCCGGCGCCCAGCGGCAGCAAAGGCGCGCCACCGAACAGCTTCAGGGCCTGGCGTCGTGAAGGATTGGCTGGGGATTGGGACATCTTGAACTCCATCAGGGAAGGGCCGACAACAATAGCGTTACGGCTGAAAACGAAAAGTTACAGTTCAAATGTGACAAGATGTTGAATCGTCTGCCGCGCCCTGCGCGTTTGCGTCCGGCGCAAAGCGCCATCGTGCGAACATGTCGGCATTGCTCCGCCTGCTGCCCGCCTCGATGTTCAAACTCCCGCAAGTCCCCTTCCCTCCCGACAATATGGGCCGCCGCCGCTGCCTGCACGCAGGCGCCGGACTGGCTTTGGGCGCGCTGCTGCCCCCTGCGGCCTCGGCCCAGAGCGCTGATACATCCACATCCGCTCCGCTTCCCGGCGCGAGCAGCGTGGCTCCAGCCGCAACGCTGTCTTCGGCCCAACTGGGCGACTGGAATGTCGGCGCCGTACAGGCCTTGATTGCGCGCATTGTGGAGCGCAACAAGCTGCCCGAAGCGCTGGTAGCGCGGCTGATCGGCCGGGCGCAATACAGCGCGACGGTGGCACGGCTCATTCTGCCGGGGCCGCCGGGCAAGAAAAACTGGCGGGTGTACCGCAGCCGCTTTCTCGACATTCTGCGCATCGGCGCGGGCAGCGACTTCATGCAGGAATTCGGCGTGTGGTTCCAGCGAGCGCAGGAGCGCTACGGCGTGCCGCCGCACATCGTCGCGGGCATCCTCGGAGTGGAGACGATCTATGGCCGCAATATGGGCAACTTCCGCGTGGTCGATGCGCTCTCGACCCTGGCGCTGCGTTACCCCGCGCAGGCGCCGCGCGACCGCAGCGCTTACTTCGGCGTGCAGCTCGGCGATTTTTTCCAGTGGTGCGCACAAGACGCACGCAACCCGCTGCAGGTGCGCGGCTCGTATGCGGGAGCCATCGGCATGCCGCAGTTCATGCCCGAGAGCATCTTGAAATATGCGGTGGACTTCGACCACGGCGGCGGCATCGATCTGATCAACGACCCGGCAGACGCCATCGGCTCGGTGGCCAGCTATCTGGCGGCCAAGGGCTGGGTGCGCGGCCAGCCAGCGCACTTCCCCCTGCAACTGCCGCCCGATCTGCCGCAGGCCAGTCTCGACACCTTGCTCGGGCCCGACATTACGCCAACCTTCACCGCCGACCAGCTCGTGGCAATGGGCCTGCCGCTGCTGCCGCAGGCCCGCGCCTATGCGGGCAAGCTGGCCGTGGTGCAACTGCCCAATGCCGACGCCGCGCCCGACTATGTGCTGGGCACGGACAATTTTTACGTCATCACCCGCTACAACCAGTCGGCGTTTTACGCGTTGGCGGTCATCGAGCTGGGCGAAGTAGTGGCTGCTGCTGCGGCGGCAGCTCAATCCTGAGGCGTGGCGCTGAGCTGGCGGATGCCCGCAAGCACGATGGCGCTGAGCTCGGCCACATCCTGCCCGTAGCGGCGGGCGGCGTTCAGCTCGCCCAGATCAAGCGCGGCCTTGGCCTGGCGCGCGAGTTCATGGATTTCGGCATGCTGCTCCAGCAGCAGCGCGTAGCGCGGGTCGCGGCCGTAATACAGCCGCCCCTGACCGTTGAGCCACAGGCCGAGGTGGCACTGGTTTTCCGCCGCCACATCGAGCACATGGTCGGGAAACGGCACCTCGCCGCGCACCGCCTGCTGCAGCCGTTCCACCCGGCGCAACTGCGCCACCTCGACTTCGTGCGGGAACTCGGCGGCGCGCAGATTGGCCGTGGGCCGCACCCAGGTCTGCACCCAGGTGGCCACGGCGTCGGCGGGCAACGGGCGGGCAATGGCGTAGCCCTGCGCCAGGGTGCAGTTCATCGCCGCCAGCACCGAGAGATGCTCCAGCGTTTCGGCGCCTTCGCCAATGACTTCCAGCCCGAGCAGATTGGCCGCGGTGACCACGGCGGAGACGATAGCGAAGTCTTTCGGGTCGTTGACCATGTCGCGCACGAAGGACTGATCGATCTTGATCGACTGCGCGGGCAACTGCTGCAAGTAAGTGAGCGAGGCCGCGCCGGTGCCGAAGTCGTCGAGCGCGACGCTCAGGCCAAGATCCTGGCAGCTTTGCAAAATCTGCCGCGCCTGCTCCAGGTTGCGCAGCGGCGCCGACTCGGTGACCTCGAGCATCAGCCCGCTCGCGGGAAAACCGGGATGGTTGTGCAGCGCCTGATGCAGATCGTCCAGAAACTCGGGCGCCAGAAGATGCTCGGCGCTGATATTGACAGCGATATGCAGCTCCAAGCCCTCGGCGCGCCACTGCACGCCCTGGGTCAGCGCCTGGTCGAGCACGAAGCGGCCGATGGCGCGCGCCAGCCGTCCGTGGTCGAGCACGCTGGCAAAGTCGGCCGCCACCATTTGCCCGCCCTGCTCGGTCTGCAGACGCAGCAAGGCTTCGACGCCCACCACCGCGGGCCGCGCCGGATCACCCCCGATGGCCACGATGGGCTGGTAATTGAGCGACAGCCGCCCTTGCTGCAAGGCGGCCTCCACGCTTTCGAGCAAATTTTTCTGGCGCTGCGCCTCGCGCTCGAAATCGGGCTTGAAACGCAGGTAGCGATCTCGCCCCGCAGCCTTGGCGGCATAGAGCGCCAGATCGGCGCGGCGCAGCAAGGTTTCGGCATCGCCGCCGTCTTGCGGATAAAGTGCGCAGCCCAGACTCACCGAAATCGACGCCTGCCGACCCACGCCCAGATCGAAGGGCTGGCGCAGCGCCGAGAGGATGCGCTGCGCCGCCGCTTCGGCCGCGATTTCGCCGCTGCCCAGCCCCTCCGTCAGCAGCACGGCGAATTCGTCCCCGCCCATGCGGGCCATGACTTCACCTTCGCGCAGGATGGTCTGTAGACGCTGCGCGGTTTCGCGCAACAAAGCATCGCCGGCCGAGTGCCCATAGGCATCGTTGACTTGTTTGAAGCCATCGAGATCGAGCAGGAGCAGGCCGAATTCGCCCTGACGTCTCCAGGCGGTTTCAAGCGCCACCTGGAGCCGCTCGCGCAATAGCGCGCGGTTGCCGACCGCCGTGAGCGGATCGGTGATAGCCAGGGTACGCAGCCGCTGCTGCTGAACCTGCGCCAGCGCCTGTTCGCGGCCGATCTGGCCCGTGGCGTAGCGATACAGCACGGTGAGCAGCAGCAACAGCAGCAACAGCCCCACCATCGGCGGCCAGATGGTGTGCAGGTATTGCGTCCACAGCAGACTGCCTGGCACCGAAACCGCCACCGCCAGATCGGGATAGCCCGGCAACCGCTGCCAACTGCCGATACGCATCGAACCGTCCGCTGCGACCCAGCCGTTGTAATGCGCACTAGGGGTCGCCGGCTGATTGGTCAAAGACTGGGCGAATACCCCGGTCTGCGGCTTGGAGAAGAACGACGCTTCTTTGGGTGCTGGCCAGCGGGCGAGCACATAGCCATCGTTGCGCGCCAGCACGGCGGCAATTCCGCTGTAAGGCAGCGCCGTGTTCGCCAGGGTTTGTTGCAGAAAAGCCTGGGTACTGACCGCGGCAATGACGTAGAACGCCGGATGCGTCTGCCCCGCGGGTATCTCGCGCACCAGCGGGATCACCCATTTACCCAACAGCGGACCGATCAGGGGGCGACCGATGATGAGCTTGTTTTTCTGCGGCTGGGCGCGCAGGCGCGCCAGCGCATGCAGCAAATCGGGATAGTGCTGCAGATCGGGGAGTTTGTCCGAGCGCAGCGAGCTGCCCAGAAAACGCCCATCGGCCGATACGATGTTGATCGACAGCGATCCCGGCAGCAGCGCCTGCCTGCGTTCGAGCAGAATCTGCAGCACTTCGGGATGCTGCAGCAAATCGGCCTTGTCTTGAAGGTCGGAGCCGGTGGCTTCGAGCACCGACGAAAAACCCTGGAAGTAAGACTGCGTTGCGCTCACCAGAAAACTCGAACTGGTGTCGAGCGAGCCGTAGAGAATCTCGCGCTGCCCCCGCCAGGAGGTCACGGCGTAGACCAGCGCGAGCACGACGAAGGTGATGAACAGCGTCCAGTAAGTGCGGCGTATCCAGCGCTGCACGATGGGCGTCGGCGCCAGTTGCGGCGCCTGACCAGAGGCCGACAAGGGCAGCTCGGACTGCTGCTCCATCCCGAAAGTCAGGGTATCGGGTGAGGCGCCGTTGACGTTCGGCTCGGAAGTCATTCAATCGGGGCAGTGGACATCATCGGGGTGGATTTCAAGCTTGCTGCACTTTACCCTGCGCTGGCAAACCACCACAACGCCCCATTCCCGGACTTCGGTGAAGAGCCGCGGATTGTGTGAAAGACTTCACAATTCCTGCTCCAGCGGCACCGGCTGCTGGCGCGCGTTGAGGGCGACGTGAATCCCGGCGAAGATCAACAAAGCCGCCCACAAGTGATACCAGTGGATGGTTTCGCCCAGAAACAACCAGCTCAGCAGCGCGGCGAACAAGGGCGCCAGATTGCCGAAGTAAGACGGAATCTGCGCCCCGACCTTGCCCACCGCGCTGCCCCAGCACCAGTAGGCCAGCAGCGACGGCAACACCGCCACATAGGCCAGCGCCAGCCAGACCGGGCCGCCCCAATGAGTCGTCTGACCGCCGATCCAGCGTTCGGCCAGCATGAAAGGCAGGATGGACAGCACGCCCCAGATCATTTGCGCGGCCAGCGAAGTCATCGGCGCCAGGCCCAGGGGCCGCTGCCGCAGCTCCCAGGTGTAGATCGCCCACAGAAACACGGCCACGAGCATGATGAGATCGCCCGGCGCGAAGTGCAGCGCCGTCAGATGCGCCAGATCGCCCTTGGCCACGACCAGCGCCACCCCGGCGATCGACAGCATGGCGCCGATCCATTGCGCCCGTCCCACAGTCTGCTTGTAAAACGCCCCGCCGATCAGCAGGATGAACACCGGCGCGCTGGAAGTGATGAGCGAGACGTTGAGCGGCGTGGTGGTCTCCAGCGCCACGTATTGCAGCGAGTTGTAGCTGCCCACCCCCAGAATGCCCATGACCGCAAGCGACTTCCACTTGCTGCGCAACACCGCCCGGTTGCGCCACAGATCGGGGCCGACGATGAGCAGCGCCAGCAACAGCGCGAACAACCAGCGGTAAAAGCTCAGCGCCATGGGGGGAATCTGCCCCACCATCAGCCGCCCCACGACGGCATTGCCGGCCCAGAACAGAGGCGGCAGGGTCAGCAGAAGAACGGTGCTTGGGTCAAGAAAGGAGTGGCTTTTGGAAGGCATGGGCGCATTATTTCAGTGCACCCGTCAATCTGCTCAACAAAGCGCACGCCGCAAGGGGGCCTGAGAGACGGTCAGTCAGCCCTTATTCGTACACCTCGGCCTGCGCCAGCCGGGGCGCCGCCGCATCCTTGGCGGCAAGACTCGGCTGGCCGCCCGGCAGGTGCAAACCTTTCAGCGGCCAGGCGATGGCCAGTTCCGGATCGTTCCAGGCGAGATTGCGGTCGTGTTCCGGGTACCAGTAGTCGGTGGTCTTGTAGAGGAAGTCGGCGGTTTCGCTCAGCACCAAAAAGCCGTGGCCGAAGCCCGGCGGCACCCACAGCAGGCGCTGGTTCTGCGCGCTCAGTTCCACGCCCACCCACTGCTTGAACCGAGGCGAGCTGCGGCGCAGATCCACCGCCACATCCCAGACCGTGCCGGCGACCGCGCGCACCAGCTTGCCCTGCGGCTTGACGAGCTGGTAGTGCAGGCCGCGCAGCACGCCCTGGGCGGATTTGGAGTGGTTGTCCTGCACGAACTCCACATCCAGCCCGGTGTCCAACGCGAAGGTTTTGCGGTTGTAGCTCTCGAAGAAAAAGCCGCGGTCGTCGCCGAACACCTTGGGTTCGAGGATGAGCACTTCGGGTAGGGCGGTGGGAATGACCTTCATGCCTTCTCCTCGGCCAGCAGGCGCAGCAGATATTGGCCGTAGCCGTTCTTTTTCATCGGGGCGGCGAGTTGTTCGAGCTGGGCGGCAGTAATCCAGCGTTGGCGGAAGGCGATTTCCTCCGGGCAAGCGACCTTCAGGCCCTGACGCTTCTCGATGGTGGCGATGAACTGCCCGGCTTCGAGCAGGCTGTCGTGGGTGCCGGTGTCCAGCCAGGCGTAGCCGCGGCCGAGGGTCTGCACTTGCAACTGGCCCTGCTGCAGATAGACGCGGTTGACGTCGGTGATCTCCAGCTCGCCGCGCGGCGAGGGCTTGAGGTGGGCGGCGATGTCGCACACCTGCGGGTCGTAGAAGTACAGGCCGGTGACGGCGTAGCTGCTCTTGGGCTTGGCGGGCTTTTCTTCGATGCTGATGGCGCGGCCGGTGGCGTCGAACTCGACCACGCCGTAGCGTTCGGGGTCGTGCACGTGATAGGCGTAGACCGTCGCGCCTTGGGTCTGGGCGTGAGCCTCTTTGAGCGAGGCTTGCAGATCGTGGCCCCAGAACAGGTTGTCGCCCAGCACCAGCGCGCTCGGCGCGTTGCCGATGAAGTCGCGGCCGATGATAAAAGCCTGCGCCAGGCCGTCGGGGCTGGGCTGCACCGCGTACTGCAGGCTCAAGCCCCACTGGCTGCCGTCGCCGAGCAACTGGGCAAAACGCGGGGTGTCTTGCGGGGTGGAGATGATGAGCACCTCGCGGATGCCCGCGAGCATGAGCGCGGACAGCGGGTAGTAGATCATCGGCTTGTCGTACACCGGCAGCAGTTGCTTGCTCACCGCCTGGGTGACGGGGTAGAGCCGGGTGCCGGAGCCACCGGCGAGGATGAGGCCTTTGCGGGCTTGGGTCATAGCGGAAGTCACAGCGGAAGTTCGTCGATCAGGCGTTGCACCTGGGTCTGCCAGGGCGGCAGAAACAGGTCGAAGGTGGTTTGGAGTTTGCTGCAGTCCAGCCGGGAGTTGGCCGGGCGCGGGGCGGGCAGCGGGTAATCCGCCGTGGTGATGGCCTGCACGTGTTCGGGCGCGCAGCGCAGCGGCAGGCCGCGCGCAGCAGCGGCAGCGATGACGAATTGCGCGTAGCCGTGCCAACTGGTGCTGCCCTGCGCGGTGAGGTGGTAGAGGCCGCTGGCCTGTGCGGCGAGCGCCGGGTCAGTGCGCAGGCGTTGCAGCATCTGCGCGGTGGTGTCGGCAATCAGCTCGGCGCTGGTGGGGGCGCCGAACTGATCGGCGATCACCCGCAGGCTGTCGCGCTCCGTGGCGAGTTTGAGCATGGTCTTGGCGAAGTTGCCGCCGCGCGCGGCGTACACCCAGGAAGTGCGCAGGATGAGGTGGCGGCAGCCGCTGGCGGTGATGGCCTGCTCACCCGCGAGCTTGCTGCGGCCGTAGGCGCTTTGCGGGTTGGGGGTGTCGGCCTCGGTGTAGCTGCCGGGCGCGGGTTTGGCACCGTCGAACACGTAGTCGGTGGAGTAGTGCACCAGCATGGCGTGGTGTTCGGCGGCCCAGGCGGCGAGCACGCCCGGGGCAGCGGCGTTGATGCGCTGGGCCAGTTCGGGGTCGGTCTCGGCTTTATCGACGGCGGTGTAGGCGGCGGCGTTGACGATAAGCTCAGGCTGCTCGCGTTGCAGCACGGTGCGCAGGGCATCGAGGTCGCCAAGGTCGGCTTGGGTGCGGTTCAGCGGCCGCACGTCGCCCAGCGGCAGCAAGGCGCGGCGCAGCTCCCAGCCGACCTGGCCGTCGGCGCCCAGCAGCAGGATGCGCGGCGGGTTCAAGCGGCAGCTCCGTACTGTTTGCCGACCCACTGGCGGTAGGCGCCGCTGGTGACGTGTTCCACCCAGTCCGGGTTGTCGAGATACCACTGCACGGTTTTGCGCAGGCCGGTGGCAAAGGTTTCTTGCGGCGTCCAGCCCAGTTCGCGCTCGATCTTGCGGGCGTCGATGGCGTAGCGCCGGTCATGGCCGGGACGGTCGGCCACAAAAGTGATCTGCGCCCGGTAGCTGCTGCCATCCATCTTGGGGCGGAGTTGATCGAGCAGGTCGCACAGGGTGTGCACCACATCGAGATTCTTCACCTCGTTGCAGCCGCCGACGTTGTAGGTCTCACCTAGGCGACCGGCTTCGAGCACGCGGGCGATGGCGCGGCAGTGGTCTTGCACATACAGCCAGTCGCGTACGTTCTGGCCGTCGCCATACACCGGCAGGGGTTTGCCGGCCAGGGCGTTGTGGATCATGAGGGGAATGAGCTTTTCGGGGAACTGGTAGGGGCCGTAGTTGTTGGAGCAGTTGGTGGTGAGCACCGGCAGGCCGTAGGTGTGATGCCAGGCGCGCACCAGATGATCGCTTGCGGCCTTGCTCGCGCTGTAGGGGCTGTTGGGCGCGTAGGGGGTGGTCTCGGTGAAGGCGGGGTCGGTAGGCGAGAGGCTGCCGTACACCTCATCGGTGGAGACGTGCAGGAAGCGGAAGGCGGCTTTCTCCAGCGCGGGTAGCGAGGCCCAGTAGGCGCGGGTGGCTTCGAGCAGCTCGAAGGTGCCTTGCACATTGGTGCGGATGAAGTCGCCGGGACCGTGGATGGAGCGGTCGACATGGCTCTCGGCGGCGAAGTGCAGGAGGGCGCGGGGGCGGTGCGTGGTCAGCAGCGCGGCCACCGCTGGGCGGTCGCAAATATCGAGCTGCGCGAAGTGGTAGCGCGGGTCGGAGGCCACTGGGGCCAGGCTCTCCAGGTTGCCCGCATAAGTGAGCGCGTCGAGCACCAGCACGGGCTCGTCTTGCTGGCCCAGCCAGTGATGCACAAAATTGGCGCCGATGAAACCGGCGGCTCCGGTGAGGAAGATCATGAGGAAACGTCCGATGCAGGTCAGCAAAATTCTCAAAGCATAACCAAGGCGGCCGTTGCCGACGGCTGCCTGCAGCCGCGCACGCGGCAGCCGCGCTCAACATTCGACGATATTCACCGCCAGACCGCCGCGGGCGGTTTCTTTGTATTTGGTCTGCATGTCCGCGCCGGTGTCGCGCATAGTCTTGATGACCTGATCGAGCGAGACGATGTGGCGGCCGTCGCCGTGCAGGGCCATGCGCGCGGCGTTGAGCGCCTGCACCGAAGCGATGGCGTTGCGCTCGATGCAGGGCACTTGCACCAGCCCCCCAACGGGGTCGCAGGTCAGGCCGAGGTGGTGTTCCATGCCGATTTCCGCGGCGTTTTCCACCTGTTCGGGCGTGCCGCCGATGACAGCGCAGAGCGCACCGGCAGCCATGGAGCAGGCCACGCCCACTTCACCCTGGCAGCCGACCTCGGCGCCGCTGATGGAGGCGTTTTCTTTGTAGAGCAGGCCGATGGCGCCCGCGGTGAGCAGGAAGTCGGCCACGCCCGCCTCGCTCGCGTCCGGGACGAAGCGGGTGTAGTAGTGCAGCACGGCGGGGATGATGCCCGCAGCGCCGTTGGTCGGCGCGGTGACCACGCGACCGCCCGCGGCGTTCTCTTCATTGACGGCCAGGGCGAAGAGATTGACCCAGTCGATGACTTGGAGCGGATCGCTCAGCGGCGTTGGCGGCATCGGCAGCGCGGAGGCATCAGTCAGCGCAGCGCCGTCTGCGCCGCTCAGGGTGCGATAGAGCTTGGGCGCACGGCGCCGCACATGCAGCCAGCCGGGCAGCTCGCCTTCGGTGGCGCAGCCATGCGCGACGCAGGCTTGCATGACCTGCCAGATGTGCTGCAGGTCGCGGTTGATTTCGGCATCGCTGCGCCAATGCTGCTCGTTGCGGCGCATGACGTCCGCGATGCTGAGTTGGTGCGCACGAGTGAGTTCCAGCAGCTCTGCTCCGCTGTGAAAAGGCAGGGGCAGCACGGTGGTGTCGGGCGCGATGCGTTTTTGCTTTTCGCCATCGGCCGCGACGTCTTCGCTCACCACGAAGCCGCCGCCCACGGAGTAGTAGATCCGCCGATCAATCAGCGCGCCAGCAGCGTCATAGGCGGAAAATTGCAGGCCGTTGGCATGCAGCGGCAACTGCTTGAGCGCGAAAAACACAATGTCGCGCGCAGGGTCGAAGTCCAGCACTTGTGTGCCGAGCAGATCGAGCCGGTGCGTGGTCTGCAGCGACGCGATGCGCGCGGGAATGGTGTCCACATCCACGGTATCGGGCTGCTCACCCATCAGACCGAGGATGACCGCCTTGTCGCTGCCATGCCCCTTGCCCGTTGCGCCCAGCGAGCCATAGAGCGCGCATTCCAATCGGGCGACGCGGGACATAAGTTGGCTGCTTTGCAGATGCAGGGCGAACAGTCGCGCCGCCCGCATCGGCCCCACGGTGTGCGAACTGCTGGGGCCGATGCCCACCTTGAACAGATCGAACACGGAGACGGCCATGACGTCTCCTTCAGATCAAGCCTGCGCCGCGCAGGCTGCGATGAGATCGGCGGCGAAAGCATCGACCGATTCCGGCGTGGTGTCCCAGGCGCACATCAGGCGACAGCCGCCGTCTGCGATGAATTCATAGAAGCGCCAGCCCTGGCCGTGCAGGGTATCGATGACGGCCCGCGGCAGATGGGCGAACACCGCGTTGGCCTCGGGCGGATGCATCACCCGTACGCCGGGCACCTCATGGATGGCAGCATAAAGACGCTGCGCCATGGCGTTGGCATGGCGGGCGTGACGCAGCCAGTTGTCGTTTTCCAGCATGCCCAGCCAGGGCGCGGAAATGAAGCGCATTTTCGAGGCGAGCTGCCCGGCCTGCTTCACGCGCCAGGCGAAATCGGCGGACAGTTCGCGGTCGAAAAACACCACGGCTTCGCCCACGGGTAGACCGTTCTTGGTGCCGCCGAAGCACAGCACGTCCACCCCGGCGCGCCAGGTGATGTCGCTCGGATGACAGCCCAGCGTAGCCACGGCGTTGGCGAATCGGGCCCCGTCCATGTGCAGCTTGAGGTGATGGCGCTTGGCCATGGCGGCAATGGCTCGCACCTCTTCGACGCTATACACCGTGCCCAACTCGGTGGCCTGGGTGATGGAGACGACCTTGGGCTTGGGCGAATGGATGTCGCTGCGCTTGGTGGCCAGAAAGTCGATGGCCTCGGGCGTGAGCTTGCCGCGCCGCGCCTGCGCGCTTTCAGCCTCGGTGATCAGCAGCTTGGAGCCGCCGGAGAAAAATTCCGGACAGCCGCATTCATCGGTTTCGATATGCGCCACCGGGGTGCAGATCACTGCGTGATAGCTCTGGCACATGGCGGCCAGCGCCAGCGAGTTGGCGGCCGTACCGTTGAACACGAAATACACGTCGCAATCGGTCTGGAACAGATCGCGCAGCCGGTCGGAGACGCGGTGCGTCCAGCCATCGTCGCCATACGCCGGCTGATGGCCCGAGGCATTGGCCTGCAGCAGCCAGTGCAGGGCTTCGGGACAGATGCCGGCGTAATTGTCGCTGGCGAAATGCTGGCGGAGTTCAGGGGGGTGCATGGTGCGTCTTTTTAGGTGTAGTCGCTGATGGGCAGGCAGGCGCACTGCAGGTTGCGGTCGCCCCAGGCGTTGTCCACCCGGCCCACGGGCGGCCAGTATTTGTTGGCCCTCAAGGCGGAAATCGGAAAGGCGGCCTCCTCGCGGCTGTGGGCATGCGCCCAATCCGCGCCGAGCACGCTCGCTGCGGTGTGCGGGGCGGCCTTCAAAGGATTGTCCTCAGGAGGCCATTCCCCTTTTTCCACCCGGGCAATCTCGGCGCGGATGGCGATCATGGCGTCGATGAAGCGGTCGAGCTCGGCCAGCGACTCGCTCTCGGTCGGCTCGATCATCAGCGTGCCCGGCACCGGGAAGCTCATGGTCGGTGCGTGAAAACCGTAGTCCATCAGGCGCTTGGCGACATCTTCGTTGCTGATGCCCGTGGCATCCTTCAGCGGGCGCAGATCGAGAATGCATTCGTGCGCCACGCGGCCGTTCTCGCCGGTGTAGAGCACCGGATAATGGTCCTTGAGCTTTTCGGCGATGTAGTTGGCCGACAGAATGGCCACGCGGCTGGCCTGCGTCAGGCCGTCCGCGCCCATCATGCGCATATACATCCACGAAATCGGCAGCACGCTGGCATTGCCCAATGGCGCTGCGCTCACTGCCCCCACCGCTTCAGGACGGTCCACTCCCGCAGTGCGATGCACTGGCAGGAACGGGGCGAGGTGGGCGCGCACGCCGATCGGCCCCACGCCGGGGCCGCCGCCGCCGTGCGGAATGCAGAAGGTCTTGTGCAGATTCAGGTGCGACACATCCGCACCGAACTCGGGCGGGCTGGCCAGGCCGACCAGCGCGTTCATATTGGCGCCGTCCACATACACCTGCCCGCCATACTGGTGGATGATGTCGCAAATGGCGCGCACTTCGGTCTCGAACACGCCGTGCGTACTCGGGTAGGTGATCATGCACGCGGCGAGCCGGTCGGCATGCTGCTCAGCCTTGGCGCGCAGATCGGCCAGATCGACGTTGCCCTGCGCATCGCAGGCGGTGACGACCACCCGCATGCCCGCCATCTGCGCAGACGCCGGGTTGGTGCCGTGGGCCGAAGAGGGAATCAGGCAGACATCGCGATGCCCTTCACCCCGGCTGGCGTGATAGGCGCGAATGACCAGCAGCCCTGAGTACTCGCCCTGCGACCCGGCGTTGGGCTGCAGGCACATGGCGTCGTAGCCCGTGGCGGCACACAGCCATTGTTCGAGCTGCTTGGCCAGTTGGGTGTAGCCGCGGGTTTGGTCTGCGGGCGCAAAGGGGTGTATGGCGGCGAACTCAGGCCAGGTGATGGGCGTCATCTCGCTGGTGGCGTTGAGCTTCATGGTGCAGGAGCCCAGCGGAATCATGGCGCGGTCGAGCGCGATGTCCTTGTCGGCCAGACGGCGCAGGTAGCGCAGCATTTCAGTCTCGCTGCGATAGCGATGGAACACCGGATGGGTGAGGAATGCGCTGACTCGGGCCAGTTGCTGCGGCCAGCGCGGCGCCACACCCTTTTCGGCGGCGGCAAACAGCGCCTCATTCTGCGTCACGCCGAAGCAGGCCAGGATGTCGGCCAGATCGCCGCGGGTCACGGTTTCGTCCAGCGACACCGCGACATGCTGCGCGCCGATGCGGCGGAAGTTGATGCCCCGCTTCAGCGCAGCGGCATGCACCTCTTCAGTGCGCGCACCAGTGTGCACCGTCAGGGTGTCGAAGAACTGGGCGTTGAGCACCGGCAGGCCGACCTGCTCCAGCCCCTGCGCCAGCAATACGGTGTAGGCATGCACCCGCTGGGCGATGCGCTTGAGGCCCTCGGGGCCGTGATAAACCGCGTACATGCTAGCCAGCACCGCGGGCAGCACCTGCGCGGTGCAGATATTGCTCGTGGCTTTTTCGCGGCGGATGTGCTGCTCGCGGGTTTGCAGCGCCAGGCGATAAGCCGGTTGTCCGTGCGCGTCCTGGCTCACGCCGACGAGGCGGCCGGGCATCGAGCGCTTGAGCGCGTCGCGCACCGCCAGATAACCGGCATGCGGGCCGCCCAGCCCCAGCGGCAGACCGAAACGCTGGGTGGTGCCGCAGGCGATGTCGGCCCCGAGTTCACCCGGCGACATCAGCAGGGTGAGCGCCAGGAGATCGGCCGCCACCACGACCAGCACGCCTTTGGCCTTGAGCGCGGCGATGCGTTCGCGGTCGTCGCGCACGGTGCCGTCCACGCCCGGGTATTGCAGCAGCACGCCGAAATACTCACCTTCCAGCGCCTCGTCCACCGCGCCGGTAACGACCTCGATGTCCAGCGGCGCGGCGCGGGTGAGCAGCACTTCGAGGGTTTGCGGCAGCACATCGTCAGCGACGAAAAAGCGCTGCGATTTGGAGGGCGACTTGCTCGAACGCAGCGCCAACGTCATGGCCTCGGCGGCGGCGGTGGCCTCGTCGAGCATGGAGGCGTTGGAAACATCCATGCCGGTGAGATCGGCCACCAGGGTTTGGAAGTTGAGCAGCGCCTCCAGCCGCCCCTGGCTGATCTCCGGCTGATACGGCGTGTACGCGGTGTACCAGGCCGGGTTCTCCAGCACATTGCGCTGAATGACGCCGGGCATCAGGGCGTTGTAGTAGCCCTGGCCGATATAGCTGCGCATCACCCGGTTGCCGCTGGCGATGCCCCGCAACTCGCTCAGCGCCTGAGCTTCGTCGATGGCCGCCGGCAAGTCGAACGCCTGCTTGCGTCGGATGGCCGATGGAATCACCGCGCTCATCAAACCCGACAGATCTTCAGCGCCCAGCGCCGACAGCATCTGCTGCTGCTCTGCCGCATCGGGGCCGATGTGACGGCGCTGGAAGGCCTGCGCGTCTTCAAGATCGCGCAGCGCGGGTTGGGTGGACATCAACATGCGTATCTCCGGAAAGGCAGGTGTGTTCAGGCGTTCTTGAGCAGTTCGGCGTAGGCGGCTTCGTCCATGAGGCCGTCGAGCTGGCTCGGATCAGACAGCTTGATGCGGAAAAACCAGCCGCTGTCTTGCGGGTCGGTGTTGGCGAGCGACGGATCGGCGCGCAGGGTCTCATTGACCTCGGTCACTTCGCCCGAAACCGGGCTGAATACATCGGCCGCCGCCTTCACCGACTCGACCACGCCCACGGTGTCGTGCGCGGCGTAGGTCTTGCCCACTTCGGGCAGATCGACGAACACCACGTCGCCCAGCGCATCTTGCGCATGCGGGGTGATGCCCACGGTGGCGACGCCAGCGGCATCGACGCGAATCCATTCATGGTCGGGGGTGAATTTCAGGCTCATGGAAAACTCCGGATATCAAAAAGGGAATCAAATTAGACGCGGCAAGGCATCAAGGCTGCAATCGCGCCATCAACCGCGCCAATAGCGGTGAGTCACAAACGGCATGGGTTGCAACTGCATGGGCACGGCACGGCCGCGCACCTGGGCATACAGCGTGCCCGCGGGAACGGCAAACTCGGCGGCGACATAGGCCATCGCCACGGGGCCGCCCGCGCTCGGCGCAAAGCTGCCGCTGCTCACCCGGCCCGCCGAGCGGCCATCGGCGGCCAGCAGCTCCGCGCCCTCTCGCACCGGGGTGCGATCCAGACCGATAAGGCCGATGCGGCGCCGGGGCGCGAGATTTGGCTGATCGATTTGGGCCAGGATGACTTCGGCGCCCGGAAATCCTCCGGCGCGCGCGCCGCCGTGGCGCCGCACCTTCTGAATCGCCCAGGTCAGCCCCGCCTCGACCGGCGTGGTCGAGGTGTCGATATCGTGACCGTAAAGACAGAGCCCGGCTTCGAGCCGCAAGGTGTCGCGCGCCCCCAAACCGATGGGCTCAACCTCGGGCAGAGAGAGCAGCAAACGCGCAAGCCGCTGCGCATCGGCGGCGGCCACCGAGATTTCCAGCCCGTCTTCTCCGGTGTAGCCACTGCGTGTGGCAAAAATGCGAATCGCCCCGCCCTCGGCCGGCACATCCATCCAGCGACCTGTCATGAACACCAGGTCGGCCACCTCGGGCACCAGACGGGCGAAGGTCTGCACGGCTTGCGGCCCCTGCAGCGCCAGCAAGGCCTGCTCGGGCATGGGCACAACCTCGCAGCGATCAGAAAGCGTCTGCAGCAAGGCCACATCCTGCACCTTGCAGGCGGCATTGACGATAAGGAATAGCTCCTGCCCGGCTCCATCGGCACGCTGACGCGGAATCACCATCAGGTCGTCGAGCACGCCGCCCTGCTCATTGGTGAACAAGGCGTAGCGCTGCTTGCCCTCGGGCAGCCCCTGGATGTCCATGGGCACCAAGGTTTCGAGCGCCGCAGCGGCGTCATCGCCGCGCAGCGCCACTTGCCCCATATGCGAAATATCGAACAGCCCCGCGCTTTGCCGGGTATGCAGGTGCTCGGCCAGAATGCCCTTCGGATATTGCACCGGCATGGCATAACCGGCAAACGGCACCATGCGCGCACCGAGTTCAAGGTGCAAGGCGTGCAGGGGAGTCAAAATCAGTTCGGAATCTGCGGAGTGGGACACGTCGGTTCTCGCGGGGGGTGAGACGCCTGAAGGCGCCAATGCCGCCGCATCTCTTGCCATCGCGGCGCAAGACACAGCACTCAACCCCTCGCTGTCCTGGGTACCTGAGAGATTGATCCGGCGAACCCGAGTTGCCAGACTTGCCCCTTCGGTGAGCGCTCAATTTCAGCGCCACTCTCCAGTGAGGAACACCTTGCGGTGTGGTCAGTCCTTTTGCCTGAGCGGTACACCCGGTAAGGGCTTACGCCTTCGGCGGCCGCATGACACCGCAGCGCTCTCCTGACTAGAGCCAGTGTATCGCAGCCCGACAAAGGCTTGCGCGGATTATTTTTTTCGGCGCTCTGCCCCGCCCAGCCCCAGGCTTTCACGATACTTTTGCCGTCTTGCCTGCTGCCGATCGGCCATGTCGCCCATGGCCCGCTTTTTCGAGATGCCGAACATGGGGTCGATGATCTCCCACCAGATGAACGCCAGCGCCAAGGGCAGGAGCACCCACCACCAAGACCAGGCCGCCACGGGCCCGATGCTCAGGAGTTTGAGGACGATAAAGATCAGACCCAGAATGACAAACGCCATGACAGTGCACCCATGAGAGGAAATAGCGACAAGATACAAAAGGAAACACCGATTTGCACTGCGCGTGTTGCGTGAAATCAATCTGAAATGACACCTGAGCAATTCTCGCTGACTTCTTGTGCTGCGCGTCAACCGAATTGATTAAGATGCGTTACTTGGCTGTACCCGTTTTGTTTAACCCTACTGGAGGACTGGAATGAAAAAAGCTGTTTTCGCTGCTGCCCTGGCCGCTGCCGCCACCATGACCATGTCATCGGCTTTCGCCGCTGAAGACATGCTGGCTCTGGCCAAATCGAAGAACTGCCTGGCTTGCCACGCAGTGGACAAAAAACTGGTTGGCCCGTCCTACCAGGAAGTCGCCGCCAAGTACGCTGGCAAACCGGGTGCGGTTGACACCCTGAGCAAGGCCATCCTGCACGGCGTGTCTGGCGTGTGGGGCCCGGTGCCCATGCCCGCCAATCCGCAAGTCACCCCCGCCCAAGCCAAGCAACTGGCCGAGTGGGTGCTGTCCCTGAAGAAGTAATTCATACGCATTCATAGGCGACACCCGCAACATCTAATGTTGCCTTGAAGGACGTAGATCGATAGGTCTGCGACGCTGAAAAGCCGAGATGCCGCTAGGTCTCTCGGCTTTTTTATGCGCGCCGCTCCCACAGACTGAGTCGGCGCCCACAAAAAAGCGCCCCGAAAGGCGCTTGGGTTTGATGGACCGCTGCCGCAACAGACGGTCTAATCGCACCGGGTTTACTGCACGGCCACCACACTCTTCTTGCCGTCCTTGTCGAACGTCGAGATGGTGATGGTGGCGTCCACCAACTCACCGGTCTTGGTGAAGTGGATATCTTTCTTGGTCACGCCGTTGTAGTCGATGTTCTGGATGAAGGGCAGGTACTTCTTCGGATCGACTGACTTGGCTTTCATCATCGCATGCGCAAGCACCATGGTGCCATCATACGAGTAAGGCGAATAAAGCTGGAACGCGCTGGCGCCGAACTCGGCGTCATAGCGCTTCTTCCAGGCTTCGCCGCCCGGCATCTGGCTCAGCGGGGAGCCGCCTTCGGCGCAGGTGACGCCAGCAACGGCTTCACCCGCGAGCTTGCCCAGTTCCGGTGCGCAGATGCCATCGCCGCCCATCAGCGTGGCCTTGATGCCCAGTTGGCGCATCTGGCGAACCAGCGGGCCGGCCTGGGGATACATGCCGCCGTAGAAAATGATGTCCGGCTGCGATGCCTTGATCTTGGTCAGAATGGCGGAGAAGTCGGTGGCTTTGTCGTTGGTGTACTCGCGATCCACCAGTTTCATGCCGTCTTTCTGGGCCGTCTTGGCGAACACGTCGGCCACGCCCTGACCGTAGGCGGTACGGTCATCGATCACGGCGACGGTCTTGGCTTTCAGCGTGTTCTTGGCGTAGTTGGCCAGACCTGCGCCCAGCGCGCTGTCGTTGGCGATGATGCGGAAGAAGGTCTTGAAGCCTTGTTGCGAAATCTTGGGATCGGTGGATGAAGGGGTGATGTTGGGGATGCCGGCGTTGTTGTAAATGCGCGAAGCGGGGAAGGTGCAGCCGGAGTTCAAGTGGCCGACGACGCCATTGACCTTTTCATCAACGAATTTTTGCGCCACGGTGGTGGCTTGTTTCGGGTCGGCTTGGTCGTCCTGGGCATCGACCTTCCACTCGACCTTTTTGCCGCCGATGACGATGTTCTGCGCGTTCAGATCTTTGATGGCCATTTTCACGCCGTTGGCGTTGTCCTGGCCGAAGCTGGCTTGCGGGCCAGACAGGGGAGATGCGCTACCGATGGTGACGGTGATGGTGTCCGCAGCGTAGGCGGTGCCAATGGCCATGGACAGGGCCAGCAGCGGAGCGACGTATTTCAGTTTCATGAATGAGCCTCCAATAGGAAAGACGTGTGTTGTGTTGTGAAGTCAGCTTGAATCTGACAGGGCGATACATTAACCGAGTTACAGAATTTTGAACAGATCGCCATTACCAACACTAGCAAGCAATGTGCCTGCTGGCGTTTGGGTTGACCGTCTGGCAAAACTATTTCAGTTCAAGCGGTTTCAAGCTTGCTGCAACGCCTCGGCGAGCGAGGCGCGCAGGGTTGGCTTGAGGGTGTCGAACAGTCTGGCGGCCAGTTGGGGAGCCAGCGCATCCAACTCGGCATAAACCAGTTCCAGCAACTGCTGCTGCAGCCCGGGTGCGATGCGCAGCCAGAGTTCGTCGAGGTCGATGGCGGGCACCTCCAGCAACGGAACGTCTGCAGACTGTGCAAGCTCGGGGCCGCGATAGACCGCCTGCGCATAGGCCGAGGGCTGGACTGTAAACGGGGGGTCGACGATGTCTTCCTCGATCACGGCATCCTCAGGCTCCAATCGCTCGGTGAGCACGGGCAAGACGACAGGGTTGGGCGGTAAAGATTTCATGATCGGGACGGGATGATGGCGGGATCGAATCCGGCGGCCCGATAAGCGCGCAGGCGTTCGCGGGCGGCGGGCTTGTCGGGCCCGTTTTCACTGACGAGTTCGATCACCCGCTCCAGAGATTCCCAGCCGGTCACCAGACCGGGGCCGAGATTCACCAGGGCAGTCACCCGCCCGGCCCGGGGCAGATCGGGCTGAGGCGCCAGGATGACCGGCGTTTTGTCAGCGAGCGGGTCGTCCTGCCAGACATGCGGCACAAAACTGCCGGGCTGAAAAGTCCACAACAACGGATCGAGTTCCGTGAGCAAGGGCTCGGGCGCGGCTACCAGCACGCGAGCGCCGCGCTGTGTCGCCGTGCGCAGCAGCCCACAGGCGTAACGCAGCGGGTCAGGCAGGTTCACACGAAACTCGACTGAGCAGGGCATGATGGCGCGCAACGGCGGGTTGCCGGACAACGCTTACTGCGCCTGCGACAGCAGGTAGCTGACCAGCAGCGGCACCGGGCGGCCGGTGGCCCCCTTGTTGGCGCCGCTGTTCCAGGCCGTGCCCGCGATGTCGAGGTGCGCCCAGCGGTAGTCTTTGGCGAAACGCCACAGGAAGCAGGCTGCGGTGATGGCGCCAGCAGGGCGCCCGCCGATATTGGCCACATCGGCGAAATTGCTCTTGAGCGCATCGGCGTAGTCGGTCTCAAGCGGCATGCGCCAGCAGGGATCGAGCGTGGCGCGACCGGCTTCGAGCAGCGCGTCGGCCAGAGCGTCGTCTGCGGTGAACAGGCCGCTGTTGACCTTGCCCAGCGCAATCACGCAGGCCCCGGTGAGCGTGGCGATGTCCACCACCGACTGCGGTTTGTAGCGTGCCGCGTAGGTCAGCGCGTCGCAGAGGATGAGGCGGCCTTCGGCGTCGGTGTTGAGAATTTCGATGGTCTGACCCGACATGCTGGTCACCACATCACCGGGTTTGATCGCGCCGCCGTCGGGCATGTTCTCGGTGGCCGCGATCAGGCCGACCACGTTGATCTTGGGTTTGATGCGGGCAATGGCCTCGAACGCGCCCAGCACCGACGCGGCTCCGGACATGTCGAACTTCATTTCGTCCATCTCGGCGCCGGGCTTGAGCGAAATGCCGCCGGTATCGAAGGTCACGCCTTTACCGACGAGCACATGCGGCGCGTCTTTCTTGCCCGCGCCGCGATATTCCAGCACGATGAACTTGGGCGGCTGCACCGAGCCCTGCGCCACGGCCAGAAACGAACCCATGCCGAGCTTTTCCATTTCCGGACGCCCGAGCACCTTGCAGTCCAGCCCGTGGAATTTGGCCATCTTTTTCGCCATTTCAGCGAGGTAAGTGGGCGTGCAGTAATTGGCCGGCAGATTGGCGAGTTCGCGCGTGAGGCGCACGCCGATGGCGACCGACTCGGCCTGCTGCAGGGCGGCTTTCGCCGAAGCCGGCACGGCATCGCCCCCCACGGCGCAGAGCTGAACGGCTTCGAGCGCAGGGGTATCGGCGTCTTCGACGTTACGCGTCGTATCGAAGCGGTAGAACACCTCGGAGAACACCGTGGGCGTGAGTTCAGCCAGGGTATCCAGGCCATTGACCGACAGCAGATGCGCCTGCTTGACCGGCAAGGTCTTGAGCATCTGGGCGGCGGCCTGCAGCGCCTTTTTCCAGTCGCGCAATTCCGGCTTGGCCGCCAGCCCCACGAGCAGCAGACGCCGCGCCGCGACTGCGGTGGGCCGGTGCAGTGATAGAACGCTGCCAGGCTTGGCCTTGAAATCGCCATCCACGGCCAGTTGGGCGATCAGGTTGTCGAGTGCGTCCGCATCGTTCAGACCGCTGGCGCCGCGCCCCTCGGGCACAAAGACCACCAGGGCATCGGTTTTGGTCTGAAGCGGCTTTTTGACGGCGGATATACTGAATTTCATGTTCAGGGTTCCTGAGTGAGTGTGGCTGCATTATTCCATCGCGCTTCGCTTTACGCCCCCCAGCGGCCCGCCGCCCACATCGCCCCAGCCGCCAGTTTTCCTCATGCTCCTCGATTTGACCCTGCGCCGTGAAATGAGCCGCAATTTCGGCGGCGCTTTCACCGTGCTGTTCACCGTGGTCATCACCCTGATGCTCATTCGCATTCTGGGTCAGGCGTCCGATGGTCAGGCCAGCCCGCAGGATGTGTTTTTGCTCATCGGTCTGACCGCGCTGAGCTATTTGCAGATCGTCATCACCCTGTCACTGTTTCTGGCGGTGCTGCTCACCTTCACCCGCATGTGGCTCGATTCCGAGATGACCATCTGGCGCACCACCGGGGTGGGGCGGCTGCGTTTGATGATCAGCGTGCTGCGCTTTTCGTGGCCCATTCTGCTGTTGATCGCCGCGCTCACCCTGTTTGCCTGGCCCTGGGCCAACCAGCAGTCCACGGCGTTGCGCATTCGCTTTGAGCAACGCTCCGACATTTCGCGCGTGGCACCGGGGCAGTTCCGCGAATCGGCCACGGGCAAGCGGGTGTTTTTCATCGACAAGGGCGCGCAGGCCGGGGGGGTGGCGCACGACATCTTCATCCGCGATGACACCTCGGGCCAGACGGTGCTGATCACGGCGCGATCGGCGCAGGTGCAGCGCATCGATGGTCAGCCCTTTCTGGTGCTGAGCAACGGCAACCGCTACGCACATACGCCGGGGCAGGCCAACTACACCATCACCTCCTTCGATTCGCTGGACATGCGGCTCGATGCCACCGCGGGCTTGAGCAATGTGGCGGGCAATAAGACCGGGCCGGTCAACTGGCTCACGCAGCCCAACCGCAACGTGCCCACCGAGTATCTGTTCAACCCCGCCATTCCCAACTGGCTGGGCGAACTGTCGTGGCGGCTGGGTGTGCCGTTGTCTGCGGCCTTGCTGGCCTTGATGGCGCTGCCGCTGGCCTCGGGCTCGGTGCGAACCGGCCGCGCGGGCAGCCTGATCAGCGCCATTCTGGTCTACCTGATTTATTTCAACCTGCTCAATGTGCTGCAAGGCTGGATCAGCGAAGGCCGGGTGGGATTTACCAGCGGCTTCCTGCTGGTGCATGGCGGCGCGGTACTGTTCCTGTTGCTGCTGCTGATGCGGGGCAACGGCTGGCTGCACCGCCTGTGGCCAGGCCGCGCACGATCCGGAGCACACGCCTGATGCGCACGGTTCGCCGCTTTCTGCTGCTGCATGTGCTCAGCGCCGTGGGTCTGGTGACCCTGGCCTTTCTCGCGCTGCTGTTTTTCATCGACATGCTCAACGACCTGAGCAATCTGGGCAAGCCGGGTTTCAGCCTGAGCGGCACCCTGCTGCATGTTGCGCTGAGCATGCCCAGCCGCGCCTATGAAGTCTTGCCCATCGCCACGCTGGTGGGCGGCGTGTTCGCGCTGGCCTCTTTGGCTGCGAGCAGCGAGTTCACCATTCTGCGAATTTCGGGACTGAGCCCGCGCGCAGCGCTGGGTTTGCTGCTGCAACTGGCCGCCGCGCTGGTGGTCACCTTGTTCCTGCTCGGTGAGTGGCTTGCGCCGGCAGCCGGGCAACTGTCGGCTCGGTTGCAGGCCGGGGGCGGTTCCGGCATCGGCACCCAATTGGCTTCGGGCGTTTGGCTGCGCAACGATTCAGACCGAAGCGGCAATCAGACCGTCAACATCAAGGCCATCAACACCCGAGGCGATCTCACTGACATCCACATCTATGTGCTCAATGCCCAGGCGCAGATTGCTGCCGAACTGCATGCGCCCAGTGGCCAGTACGAAGGCGGCGGCACCTGGATGCTGCACAACGTCACCCGCACCGAACTCCCGCAACAGACCGGCGCCGCCTTGAAAGTGACCCAGTTGCCGAGCTATCGCTGGCAGACCTCGCTCTCGCCCAGCGTGCTCGGGGTGCTGCTGCTGTCGCCCGACAAGATGTCGGCCATCGATCTGTGGCGCTACATCCAGCATTTGCGCGCCAATCATCAGGCGGCCGAACGCTATGAAATCCAGCTGTGGAAAAAGCTGTTCTATCCCTTCAGCGTTGTGGTGATGTTGCTGCTGGCCCTGCCCTTCGCTTACCTGCACACACGCTCGAAAGGCGTCAGCGGCAAAGTGCTCGCAGGCATCGTGCTGGGAATCGCGTTCATCTTGCTCAACACCCTGTTTTCCAGTCTGGGCATTTTGGGAACGTGGCCGCCGGCCATCACCGCGGCCATGCCCATGCTGCTGTTTGGCGGACTGGGGCTGATCGTGTTTGCCTGGCAGGTGCGGTTCCGCTAAAACCGGCCGGACAAGGATTGCGATGAACCTGCACCAATTCCGTTTTCTGCAAGAGGCCGTGCGCCGCAAGCTCAACCTCACCGAGGCGGCGCGGGCGCTGCATACCTCGCAGCCCGGCGTGTCGAAGGCCATCATCGAGTTGGAGAGCGAGCTGGGGGTGGAAATTTTCAGCCGCCACGGCAAGCGCATCCGCAAACTCACCGAGCCGGGCGTCGAGGTGCTGCGCAGTGTGGACATCATTCTGCGCGAGGTCGCCAACCTCAAGCGCATCGGGCAGGACTACGCCGCGCGCGATGCAGGCCAGCTCACTGTGGCCGCCACTCACACCCAGGCCCGCTACAAGCTGCCCTGGGTGATTGCCGAGTTCCGCCGACGCATGCCCGCCGTGCAGGTGCAACTGCTGCAGGGCACGCCCGACCAAGTGGCGCAGGCCGTGCGCGAAGAGCGCGCCGATCTGGGCCTGGCCAGCGAGTCGCTGCAGGATTCTCCCGACTTGCTTACCCTGCCCTGCTACAGCTGGCAGCATCTGGCTGTCGTGCCGCACGGGCACGCCTTGTGTGATCGCACCGAGCTCACCCTGGCCGAACTGGCCACCTTTCCGCTGGTGACCTACGAGCCCACCTTTGCCGGACGCCGCCAGATCGATGCCGCCTTCGCCCATGCCAACCTGCAACCGCAGATCGTGCTCGAAGCGCTCGATTCCGACGTGCTCAAAACCTATGTCGAACTGGGGCTGGGTGTGGGGCTGATCGCCGAAATGGCCATCTCGGCTGAACGTGACACCGCACTGCGCGCGCTTCCCGCCGGCCATCTGTTCGGTCAGCAGCTCACGCGCGTGGCGTTCAAGCGCGGCGTGCTGCAACGCAGTTTCGTGCCCCTGTTCACCGAGCTGATCTCGCCCCGCCTGCCGCGCAAACTGGTGGAACAAACCCTGCGTGGTGAGCTGGACGGGCAAGACGTGTTTTCCATCTGATCGCCGCGGTTCCCCATGTCGCTCCAAACTCACCAAACGCCCCACATTGCCTCGCGTCTGCCGCAAGTCGGCACCACCATCTTCACCGTCATGTCGGCACTGGCGCAGGAGCATGGCGCCATCAACCTCGGCCAGGGATTTCCGGATTTTTCCTGCGACCCGCGCCTCATCGACGCGGTGGATCAGGCCATGCGCCGCGGCGCCAACCAATATCCGCCCATGGCCGGGGTTCCCGCCTTGCGGCAAGCGGTGGCCGACAAGATCGCGGCCCTCCACGGTGCGCGCTATGACGCCGACGCAGAAATCACCATCACCGCCGGGGCGACTCAGGCCATTTTCACGGCCCTGCTCGCCGTTGTGCATCCGGGAGATGAGGTCATTGTGCTCACGCCCAGCTACGACAGCTACCTGCCCAACATCGCCTTGTGCGGTGGCGTGGCCCGCACCGTGCCCTTGCAAGCCGACTTCCGCCCGGATTTCGCCGCCATTGCCGCGGCCATCACCCCACGCACCCGTGCCTTGCTCATCAACAGTCCGCACAATCCCAGCGGCACGGTCTGGAGCGAGGCCGATATGCGGCAGCTCGAAGCGCTGCTCGCGCCCACCGACATCGTGCTGATTGCCGATGAGGTGTACGAGCACATGGTGTTCGACGGCGCACAGCATCAAAGCGCCGCGCGGTTTCCCGGCTTGGCCGCGCGTGCCTTCGTGGTGTCGAGTTTCGGCAAAACCTTTCACGTCACCGGCTGGAAGGTCGGCAGCGTCGCCGCCCCGGCCGCGCTCACCACCGAGTTCCGCAAGGTGCATCAGTTCAACGTATTCACCGTCAACACGCCCATGCAGCATGGCTTGGCCGACTATCTGGCCGACCCGGCTCCTTACCGCGATCTGCCCGGCTTCTATCAGGCCAAGCGCGACCGCTTCCGCGCCGGGCTCGCGGCCAGCCGGTTTGAACTGCTGCCCTGCAGCGGCAGCTACTTTCAGTGCGTGCGCTACGACGCCATCAGCGACCTGCCGGACGACGCCTTCTGCCGCTGGCTCACAGCCGAGATCGGCGTGGCCGCCATTCCGCTATCGGCCTTCGAGCCCGACGGACGGCAGCGCGGCGTGGTTCGTTTCTGTTTCGCCAAACAAGACGCCACGCTGGACGCAGCGCTCAAACGGCTTGCTGCGCTGTAGGCCATTTGTCGCGCCACGCCTGCACCGCCTGCGCCAGCAGTTCGGGCAGGGTGTTGGAACGAACGTCCAGCCCCAGCACACCGAGCGCGTGCTGCACGCTCTGCGCCCCGGCCACGAAGGCTGCCGCGCCCTGATGCTTGGAGAGCTTTTGTCCCTGCGCATCTCGCACCAGCGGGGTGTGCAGATAACGTGGCGTCGGCAGGCCGAGCAGACGCTGCAGGGCGATCTGCCGGGCGGTTGACGCGGCCAGGTCTTCCCCGCGCACCACATCGGTCACGCCTTGCGCCGCATCGTCCACCACCACGGCGAGTTGATAGGCCCAGGCGCCGTCGGCGCGTTTGAGCACAAAGTCGCCCACCTCCTGGCTGAGCACCTGAGACTGCGCGCCCGAGCGGCGGTCGCTCCAGCGCAGGGGCTGCGCGGCATCGTCAGGCAGACGCACGCGCCATGATCGCGGACTGCGGCCGTGCAGCCCTGTGCGGCAAGTTCCGGGATAGACCGCCTCTTGCCCGCGCGCCGGCAGGCGGCCCTGCGCGCCAAGTAGCGCCAGAATGTCTGAGCGGGAACAGCCGCAGGGGTAAGCCCGACCGGAGGTGACGAGTTGGTCGAGCGCCTGCTGATAGAGCGCCTCGCGCTGCGATTGCCAAACGGGCGGCTGATCGGGCTGCAGACCGCAGTCCGCAAGTTGCTGCAGGATGCACTCAGCGGCGCCGGGCTGGTTGCGGGTGAAGTCCACATCTTCCACGCGCACCAGCCAGAGCCCGCCATGCGCGCGCGCGTCCAACCAGGAGGCCAGCGCAGCGACCAGAGAGCCCGCATGCAGCGGCCCGGTGGGTGACGGCGCAAACCGGCCGACGTAAGTCTGTATCTGTAGGGATGTCGTCATGCCAGCGGACACTGGCGACCCGGGCTCGATGCCCCTCGCTCAATGCCCTTCAATCAGGGCGTTGATGTCCTGTGCCAGATCTTTGGCCGAGACGCCCTCGCGCTCGAACAGCCGGATCTTGCCCTTGGGATCGAACACATAAAACCCGGCGGTGTGATCCATGGTGTAGCTGCCCGGCGTCTTGCCCGGCACTTTTTTGTAATAGACCTTGAAGTCTTTCGCCGTTAGCGCGATCTGCGCGGGCGTGCCGGTAAGCGCCAGGAAAGTCGGGTTGAAATGAGTGACGTAGGCCTTGAGGATTTCCGGCGTGTCACGCTCGGGGTCGACGGTAACGAACAGAAACTGCACATCGCGGGCTTTCTCGCCCAGATCGTCCATGGCCTGCGCCACCACCTGCATCGATGCCGGGCAGATGTCGGGGCATTGGGTATAGCCGAAGTACATCACCACCACCTTGCCGGCAAAGTCGGCCAGGGTGCGGGTCTTGCCATTGAAATCGGTCAGCGAAAAGCCATCGGCATAAGGCACCCCGGTGATGTCCACGCCGTGAAACACATAGGGCTTGCTGCAGGCCGCCAGCACCAAAGGGGCAAGGGGCGCAAAAGCGGCAGACAGAACCAGCGAGCGGCGTGCGGCAGAAAAGCGGGCGGGCATCAGACGAGCGTTCAGACGAAGTGGAAGTGCAGGTAATGGTCCACCAGCAGGGCGGCGAAGAGCAGCGAAAGGTACAGGATGGAATAGCGGAAAGTCTTGCGCGAGAGCAAATCGCTGTACTCGCGTTTGAGCGCCCAGGCGTAGGCGATAAAAATACCGTCGAGCACCACCGCGCTGGCCAAATAGATCAGGCCGCTCATGCCCAGCACATAGGGCAGCAGCGTCACCGCGCTGAGCAGCAGGGTGTAGAGCAGAATCTGCGTGCGGGTGAACTCGGAACCATGCGTGACCGGCAGCATGGGCAGTCCGGACTTTTTATAATCTTCCACCCGGTAAAGCGCCAGCGCCCAGAAATGCGGCGGCGTCCACAGAAAAATGATGAGGAACAGCAGCATGGCGTCGACCGAGACGTTGCCGCTCACTGCCGCCCAGCCCAGTACCGGCGGCATGGCGCCCGAGGCGCCGCCAATGACGATGTTCTGCGGCGTGGCCGGTTTTAGGAAGATGGTGTAAACCACGGCATAGCCGACGAAGGTGCCGAAGGTCAGCCACATGGTCAGCGGGTTGACCTGGGTGTAGAGCAGCCACATGCCAGCCGCGCACAGCACCCCAGAAAACGTGATGATGACCGGCGCGCTCAGTTCACCATTGGCCGAGGGCCGCCAGGCGGTGCGGCGCATCACCGCATCGATCTTCTGCTCGACCAGGCAGTTGAACGCAGCTGCAGCGCTGGCCACCAGCCAGATGCCCAGCGTGCCGAACAACACCGGCTGCCAAGCCGGCAGGGTGGGCTCGGCGAGAAACATGCCGATGACCGCGCAGAACACGATCAGCTGCACCACGCGCGGCTTGGTCAGCGCATAAAGCTGCGACGCAACTCGCAGGGGGCTGGGAGTGTTGTTGAGAACTTGATGATTCATGAGAGTCTCCTGAAGCAGGCCTCAATGCTTCGGCAAGGGATGGGGCGGCGTCACTTTGACGAAGGCCGAGCCGAGCGATTCCGAAGGCGCTTGTTGACGCGCGGTGGCGCTGACGCGGTAAATCCCCATGACGAGCAGCAGCATCAGGACGGCTGAGCCGCCGTTATGCGCCACGGCAACGATCAGGGGATGTCCCTCGGTGACCAGCACGATGCCGAAAACGACTTGCAGCACCACGGCAATTGCAATCCACATCGCCAGACGGCGCAATGCTGTAAAACGCCAGAGCGCCGCCACGGCCGCAAACACCGCCGCGGTGGCGACGATGGCGAACAGGCGATGCCCCCATTGAATGGCCACCAGCGCGGCCTCGGTGATCGGCTGGCCGTCACCGGTCAGACCTAGGTGGCGCCAAAGCGTGAAGCCCTGCGCCCAGTTGGCATTGGGGTCGAAACTTCCATTGCAGGTAGGAAAGCCGCTGCAGGCCAGCGCGGCGTAGTTGGTACTCGTCCAGCCGCCGAGGAAAATCTGAATGCCGACCGCGATCATCGCGATCCACAGCAAAGCGCGCGTGAGCGTACCGGCGTTCACGCTCACCAAATCTGCCCGGTTTCGCATCCAGAACCAGGCCAGTAGCGCCAGCAGGATGACGCCCCCCATGAGATGCAGGGTGACGATCAGGGGAATCAACTGCATGGTCACCGTCCATTTACCGAACAGGCCTTGCAGGACCACCCAGAAAAAGAGCACGATCGGCAAGCCGAGCTTGATGTCTTCTCCATGTTTTTTCGCCCAGATCGCCCGGGCCAGCAGCACCATGATCAGCGTGCCGATAATGCTGCCGGCGTAGCGATGGATCATTTCCACCCAGGCTTTGAAGGGGCTCACATAGCCCTGGGTGCCGCCTTGCTCTTCTACCGCCTGCGCGATCTGCTCATGCGCCTGCAGCGGCGTGAACTTGGCATAACAGCCGGGCCAGTCGGGGCAGCCCAGGCCGGAGTCGGTCAGGCGCACATACGAGCCGAACATCACCAGATCAAGGGTGAGGAACACCAGTACCGCGGTGAGCTTGGACCAGCGCATTTTCAGCCCCATCCAAAACACCCCGGCCAGCACCAGCACCCACACCAGCGCCTGCACCCAGTGCAGAGAAAACTGCCAAATGGCATTGCTTGCGACACTCATTGGACGGGCTCCACATGCTTGAACTTGATACCGGCGTTGTTGTAGAGCAGCTTGGCGAGCACACGCCGCATCCGGGTGGGATCGGGGTTGGCCGGAAACTGCATCATCAGGTGGCCGAACGGATCGACTAGCCAGGTCGGCCCCTGCAAGCTGCCGTCTTTGTGAGGCAGCCAACTGGCCAGTTGTTGCGGGTTGCCGCGCAAGATCAACGTTCCTTCGGCCGGCTCCAACACGCCTGGGTTGATCGGCGCATTGTCCGTCACCAGCCAGACGCGCACGACCTGGTCGCGGTTATCGCCCTGGGCGATGCGGATCTGCCGCATGTAAAACAAGGATTGTTGGCACTCTTTGTCGCAGGCGCCCGGCGCTGCCATCACCATCAGCCAGTAGCCCTCGAGCCGTTTCAGGCTGTAGGGTTGACCGTCCAGCGTTTTAAGGCCCAGATTCAAGGGAATTGGGCGCTGCGGCTCGACCAGACTGCCGTAAGGCGGCTTGCCCGCAGGATGGACGACGTAAAACAGAAAAAACGCGGCCACGATGGGCGCTGCCGCCATGGCGAACAACAGCCACAGCGTCAACATCGACCGCGGTTTGCGCACAGGCGGCTGGGCGGAGGGGGGCAGGCTGGAGGTCAAGGGAGAGCTCACGGTCAGGGCATCAAGTCAAAGGCGTCGAAACAATCAATCGGTCAATTCAGGGCTGAACGTGCGGTCATAGCACATGCGGTGCAGTCGGGCCTTCGGCGCCACGCTTTGACTTGGTCTTGCGCAAACGCTGAAAGACAAAATACAGCAGTAACACCACACCCGTGGCACTCATGCCAAACCACTGAGCGGCATAGCCATAGTTGGTGCCGACTCCGGTTTTCGCTGCGGGCCACTGCCTGCCAAGTCCATCGTGCAGGTCGCCTGACTGTCTCAACACGAAGGGCAGAAGCTTGATGTGATGAAAGTCCGCGTACTTCTGCAGATTGACGTTCTGGCGTATGACCTGGCCCGGCGGCTCGGTGAAAAACGAAAACCATTCTGATGGCGGCGGGGCAATAAGTCCATCGATCACTGTCAATCCTTGAGGCGTTTTATAGGGCTTGATCAAGTCCATCGCCTGAAAATTTCGCGGCACCCAACCGCGCAACACCATCAAATAGGTATCGCTACCTGCGAGCTTCAAGGGCGTCAGCACCCAGAAGCCCACCTGCTCGTTCTGCTGTCGGTTCTGCAGGTAGATCGTCCACTGCTCGGCAAACACGCCACGCGCTTCAGCGCGCCGCCAGACATCGCGACTGAGCCGAACTTCGGCCTGACCGATCTGCAGCGGATGCGCCTTTTCGCGCTGATCCATCTGCAGATTAAGCGCCTCTTTTTCGTGTGCGCGGCCCAGTTGCCAGAATCCGAGCGACGTCGTCACTCCGATCACCAACAGCCCCAAAATGATGATCAGCAACTCTTTGGGGCCAAAGGCCTTCTCAGACATCAGCATCCCGGAATCTGAGGTAATCTGTTTAGACATCTGCACAAGCCCGCACCATGAAAATCCTGATCCCCATCGCCTTCCTGCTCATCATCGGCAGCCTGTTTTCCGGCCTGTTCTTTGTGATGAAGGATAAGGGCAAAAGCAATCGCGCTGTGTACGCACTGACTTTCCGGGTGGGATTCTCGGTCTTGCTTTTTTTGATTCTGATCATCAGCTACAAGATGGGGTGGATACACCCACATGATGTCGGGCAATAACCCGAACAAAAATGCGCCGCAACATGCGGCGCATTTTTTTGCTGAGTGGAGCTTAGAGCCAGTAAACCAAGACGTACAGCAGCAACCAGACCACGTCAACGAAGTGCCAATACCACGCGGCGCCTTCGAAGGCGAAGTGATGATCTGCGGTGAAATTACCCCTGATCAAGCGAACCAGCACTACGGACAACATGGTCGCACCGAGAAACACGTGGAAACCGTGAAACCCGGTCAGCATGAAAAAGGTCGAACCGTAAATACCTGAGGTCAGTTTCACACCCTCAACGGTGTAAGCGTGGTGATACTCATAGCCCTGCATGAAAAGGAACAACACACCAAGCGCAATCGTCAGTGACAGCCAGAAAATAGCCTTACCGCGATGCGATGCCCGCAGCGCATGGTGAGAAATGGTGAGCGTGACGCCAGAACTCAGCAGCAGTGCGGTGTTGATGGTCGGAATAGGCCAAGGGCCTAGCGCCTCATGCAAGGACGGAATCAAGCCGCCCGGACCGGTGGACGGCCAAGTGCCCGTGAAATTCGGCCACAGAATCTTGCTGTGTAGGGCCGAGAGATCCGGCAGAGAAAATTCGCGTGAGTAATACAGCGCGCCAAAAAACGAGGCGAAGAACATCACCTCGGAGAAGATGAACCAGGCCATGCTCCAGCGAAAGGATGTATCGACGCGCTGGCTGTGTTTGCCGCCCTCGCTCTCACCGATCGCCTGACCGAACCAGTGGTAAACGACATACACCAGCCAGAGGAAACCGGCCAACAACAGCCACTCCATGTGCCGTACGCCATTAAACCAGAGCCCTGCGCCAAACGCCATCGCCAGCAAACCCGCCGCCGTCAGCAGGGGATATGCGGAAGGCCCAGGCAGAAAATAGCCATGGGGCTGGGTTGTAGATGCCATATTGCCTCCTGTTATGTGCGCGCCGCGCTTGAAATCACTAAATTAACGATCAATATCAGTCCGACCACAAAGACCAAAGCAGCCAACAGTCCTGCCGCAATGATGTGCTCGGGTTTTGCATTCTGAAAATCTTTACTTCGCTCACTCGATTTGCGTATTCCGGCAAAAGACCAGAGTACGGCAACCAATGCGCGCAGGAAAGAAGGCTGAGAAGGTGAGCTCAACGCATATTTCCTTGATGAAGAGAGAGCGACAGCACCAGTACTGATGGCCTGTCGCTCTCGTTCGTCAAAAACCGAGAACCTGTGCCTTGATCAGATAACCGAAGTAAATCGCCAAGGCAATACTGACCATAATCATCGCCGTTTTGAAATTCTGGCGGCGTTTTTCGGGAGGAAGTTGGCGATTACTCATATCTGATCTCAGTTATAACCCAGCACACGGGTGGCATCGGCATTCAGCTTGGGAGGGGTTTCATAAGTGTGGAACGGCGCCGGGGAGGGAACTTCCCATTCCAGACCTTCCGCACCTTCCCAGGGACGTTGAGGGGCTTTTTCACCCTTGCCGCGCAACACCGGAATCACCACTGCGAACAGGAAGTAAGCCTGTGACAGACCAAACAGCCAGGCGCCGATGGTGGATATCTGGTTGAAGTCGGTGAACTGCACCGGGTAGGCCACATAACGACGCGGCATGCCAGCCAGACCCAGGAAGTGCTGCGGGAAGAAAGCGATGTTGAACGAGATCATCGAGGTCCAGAAATGAATCTTGCCTGCGGTCTCGTTGTACATCACACCCGTCCACTTGGGCGACCAGTAATAGAAGCCCATGAAAATGCCGAACAGCGAACCTGCGACCAGCACGTAATGGAAGTGCGCAATCACGAAGTAGGTGTTGTGCACCTGCGTGTCGATGGGCACCATGGCCAGCATCAGGCCAGTGAAACCGCCCAGGGTGAACACGAAAATGAAGCCCACGGCGAACAGCATGGGAGTTTCAAACGTCATGGAACCGCGCCACATGGTGGCCACCCAGTTGAACACCTTCACGCCCGTGGGAACGGCGATCAGCATGGTGGCGTACATGAAGAACAGCTGTCCGGTCGTGGGCATGCCCGCGGTGAACATGTGGTGCGCCCAGACCAGGAAGGACAGAATGGCGATGGAGGCCGAGGCATACACCATCGAGCTGTAGCCGAACAGACGCTTGCGGGCAAAGGCCGGGATGACGGAGCTGACAATACCGAAGACCGGCAGAATCATCACGTACACCTCGGGGTGGCCGAAGAACCAGAACAGATGCTGATAGAGCACCGGGTCACCGCCGCCGGTGGCACTGAAGAAACTGGTGCCGAAGTGGCGGTCAGTCAGAGTCATGGTGACGGCGCCAGCCAGCACCGGCATGATGGCCAGAAGCAGGTAAGCGGTGATCAACCAGGTCCAGACGAACAACGGCATTTTCATCAGCGTCATGCCTGGGGCGCGCAGATTGAGAATGGTGACGATGATGTTGATCGAACCCATGATCGACGAAGCGCCCATGAGGTGGATGGCGAAAATCACCAGATCCATGCCCATGCCTTGCTGCAGGGTGAGCGGGGCATACAGCGTCCAGCCCACACCCGGGGCGCCGCCTGGCACGAAGAACGAGGCCGTCAGCAGAATGCCTGCGGGAATCAGCAGCCAGAAGCTGAGATTGTTCAGCCGCGGGAAGGCCATGTCGGGGGCACCGATCTGCAGCGGAATCATCCAGTTGGCAAAGCCCACCAGCGCGGGCATGACCGAACCGAAGATCATCATGATGCCGTGCATGGTGCCGAAGGCGTTGAACAACTCAGGGTTCAGCAGCCAGACATACGGTTTCCACAACTCGGTGCGAATCGCTAGGGCCAGAATGCCGCCCTCGAACAGCATCCACAAGGCAAACAGCAGATACATCGTGCCGATGTCTTTGTGGTTGGTGGACATCAGCCAACGGCGCCAGCCGTGCGGATGTTCGTGGGCATGATCACCGGCGTGAGCCGATGGCGGTGCGTGATCGATGACTGCGCTCATAGTGCTTTCCTTTCCTGCCATTCCAGAAAATGTTGATACTTCGTTCTAAACTCGGCTGCTTTTAGGGTTTGTCTCTCACCACACCGGCTCAGGTCTTGCTGGGCGCCGCGCCGTCGGCTGGCGGGGTGCTGTCGGGATGCGCCTTTTTCCACTGCGCAACCCACTGCTCGTATTCGGGCATAGTCACGACCTTGATCACGATGGGCATGAAGGCGTGGTACTTGCCGCAAATCTGGGCGCACTGCCCGTAGTAGGTGCCGGTTTTCTCGGCGGTGAACCAGGTCGACCGCACAAACCCGGGAATCGCATCCATCTGCACACCCAGCGAGTTGACATAGAAACCGTGCAGCACGTCATCCGAGGTGGTGACAATCTTGATCTTTTTGTCCACCGGCACGACCAGTTCGTGATCGACGGCCAGCACGAAGTTGCTGGGCAGATCCTTGCCTTCGTAGATTTCCGAATAAGGCGTGGTCAGGGTGGACCAGAAAGAAATGCCCTTGCCCGGACCGGCCATGTAGTCGTAGCCCCACTTCCACTGCGCGCCCGTCGCCTTGACGGTCATGAAGGAGTCGCTGTGGTTTTCCTGCGCGATCACGGTACGGGTCGCCGGAATCAGGATGGCAATCACGATCAGAATGGGGATAATCGTCCAGGCAATCTCGACCTTGGTGCTTTCATGGAAGTGGGCCGCTACGGCGCCCTTGGATTTGCGGTGCTTGTATACCGAATAGAACATCGCCCCGAACACCACGATACCGATCCCCAGACAGACCCAGAGCATCATGTCCATCAGGAATTTTTCCTGCTTGGCGATGGGCGAAACCGGGTTCTGGAAATACAGCCCCAGCACCTGCGGCCCACCCGGCAGACTTTCCACTGCGGCATGGGCCGCGCCCATGACGCCCAGCAGCGATGCTGCGGTGGCCAGACGGATTTGATGTATTGCTTTCATGTCGCCCCACTCTAAGAATTGGTCTCGTCCCTAAAACACTTCAAAGGGCCCGCAACGCGGCCCTCAAATCTTTTGCCAGCACGGCACGCCGCTCGGGGCGCGAATACCGGCCGATGTAAACCGTGCGACCAGCCGAAGACACTTCAACCAGCCCGCTTTCTGGCAGCGACACCCGCACCCAATGCGGATTGAAGCTGACCGACTGCACCACACCCGCGTTTTCCCACTCGACCTGCAACTGCTGCGTCGACAGACGCACTCGTTCGCGGTCCGTGGCATGACGCCCATACACCACCAGCGCCAGCGCCACCGACCCCAACTCAATGCCAGTGAACGGCAACACCAGCGAGCCGCCCACGTCCCACGCGATAGACGCAACGATCAGCGACACCACGCACAGCGAGGCGTAAAACACAATCAGCTGTCGCGGCGACATAGAGCAGTTGCGGCGGAACACCCAGTCGCGCATCCAGCCCTCGCCTGCCTCCCGATCAGGCGCTTGGCCAGACGACTGCTCAAGCGCCACCCCAGCCTCGGCTGCAGGGACATCCTGCGGCGGGAGGTTGGATGCGCTTTGCGGAAGATCAGCGTGGTGCATTTGCGTCAATCGGGGTCACAACCCGGCATCTGTGCCAAGCCATGACGGGTCTATATGAGTGAGCGATTATAGGTGCGACAGAATGACGCATCGAAAATCACGGCATCAGTTGATCTGATTTTGCGTGAGATCAAGATGGGCCCGTTACATTTCGATCCATCTATGTGACCGCCATCCATCGCGACGATTTGCCGCAGTTTTAGCCCCGATGGGTACGGGTCGGCAATCCGGGTTGACGCGCAGTGTTGCGCAATTGCTCGACGCCGAAAGTGGCCTCTCCAGCCCGTGCCCGCTCGGTGCGCGGGCGAAAAGCGTGCCCATAGACCAGTTCGAAGGTCAGGGTGACGCGGCCATCCGCCTGCGCTGTGGCATTCAGGGCATCGACCAACGCCTGCCAGGCCCGCGGCGTGCGCAGGCCCCGCGAATGCGCGGCGTGAGGCACGGCGCCGAGGGCACGCAGCTCGGTCAGCGCCGCCTGCGCCGACGGCCAGGTCATGCGCACCATCTCCATATCCATCACCGGGTCGGCAAAACCGGCCTGCACCAGTTCGTCGCCCAGGTCGTGCATGTCGGTGAACGCCATCGGCTGCGAGGAATGGCCGAGGACGCGGCATACCTCGCCAAGCTCCTTGAGCGTGTCGGGCCCGAAGGTGGTGAAAAACAGCGCCCCTTCGGGCTGAAGCTGCCGCCGCCAGGCTTCGAGCACCCGCATGCGGTCATGGTGCCAATCGAGATAGAGGTTGGACCACAGCACGTCGGCCTGCGCGGGATATTCGGGGTCTGCCGCATCCACCGCCTGCACCTGCACCCGGCTGGGCCGCCCGAACCAACGCGCCAGCCCCGCACGAGCAAACCGCTTCGAGGCCAGTTGCGCCAGCAGGGGCGAGGGCTCGTAGCCCAGAATCAGCGCGGCGGGATACTGCTTTTGCAGCAAGTCGAGCCCATCGCCCCAGGCACAGCCCGCATCGAGCACGCGCTGCGCCTGCGCCCGCAACAAGGGCAGACGTTCGGCCATGCGGCGCGCGGCTTCCTGCCAGATGTAGGGCGCGGGCCAGCGCGCCAGGCGATCACGCGCGCAGGCCGCAGCCGCCAGCCATCGGGCCTGTTGCTGTGCGGCAAGGAATTGATCGGGGCGATCCATCAGCTTATTCAAGGGACTGCGGCGAAGGCGTCGGCACCGCAGGCGCGGGCGATATAGTGCGGCGATGTCCGCACTTGAGCGTCCTATTTTGCCTGCCTCGCGCTGGTCTGCGCTCTGGCCCGGTCGCTGCGCCCATTGCGACGCGCGCAGCAGTCAGCCGCTGTGCGACGATTGCCTGCATGAAGACCTGCCCCTGCGTCCACGCTGCCCGCGCTGCGCGGTGGCGGTGGCGCAAGAGGGACAGGTCTGCGGCCAATGTCTGCTGCACCCCCCGCTGTGGGCGGGCGCCCTGGCGGTGGGCGACTATCGATTTCCCAACGATCAGTTCATTCTGCGCATGAAGTTCGGCGCAGAACCCGCGCTGGGCCGGTGGTTTGGCGACCTGCTCGGTGGGCGCTGGGCGCAAGCCGACATGCCGCTGCCCGACCATATTCTGCCCATTCCGCTTTCGCGCGAGCGCTTGCTGGAGCGCGGCTTCAACCCCGCGTGGGAAATGGCGCGGCGCATCGCTGCCACGCTGAACCGCCCTGGCAATGCCTACGCGCTGCAGCGGCTGCGGCATAGCGCCGCGCAAAGCAGCCTGCCGCTGGACGCGCGCAGCCGCAACATCCGCGGCGCCTACGCCTGCGATACCCGCTGGGATGGCCAGACCCTGCTGCTGGTGGACGATGTGATGACCTCCGGCGCCACGCTGCATGAAGCCACCCGGGTGCTGCTGCGCCAGGGCGCCGCTGCGGTCTGGGTCGCCATCGCCTTGCGCACTCCTCGCGATTCCAATCCCTGATCTTCCGCATTGCGACCCATGTTCCACATCGTTCTTGTCGAGCCCGAAATTCCGCCCAACACCGGCAACGTCATCCGCCTGTGCGCCAATACCGGCTGCACCCTGCACCTGGTTGAACCGCTGGGTTTTTCGCTGGATGACAAACAGCTCCGCCGCGCCGGGCTCGACTATCACGAATACGCCACGCTGCAAACGCACGCCAGTTGGGACGCGTTGATGCAAACGCTGCAACCGCGCCCCGAGCGCCTGTTCGCTTTCACTACGCGCGGCAGTCGATTGATCGGCTCCGTGCGCTTCGAGCCGGGCGACTGTTTTGTCTTTGGCGCCGAAACCCGCGGCCTGTCCGATGCGGTGCGCGAGCAATTCGCCCCGACGCAACGGCTGCGACTGCCCATGCGCGAAGGCCAGCGCAGTCTCAATCTGTCGAACTCGGTCGCTGTCGCCGTGTTCGAAGCCTGGCGACAGAACGGCTACGCCGGTGGAATTTAAACTTAGGTGATGGACGAGAAGTCGGGTTTGCGCTTTTGCAAAAACGCCATCATCGCCTCGCGCGCGGCCGGTGCGCCCAGCAGCGCCTGAAACACCGCCTCCTCCGAGCGCATGCGCGCCAGCACCGCCTGCGGCCCCTGATCGCCCAGGCCTTTGAGCAGGCGCTTGGTCGCCCGCACCGAGGGCGCAGGCAGACGAGAGAATTTTTCGGCCTGCGCCACGGCAAATTCACGCAGATTTTCGATAGGCAGCACGCGGTTGACCAGGCCCATGCTCAAGGCCTCGGCAGCATCGAACGGTTCGCCCAGCAAGAGCTTTTCCGCCGCGCGCTGGTAACCGGCGATCTGCGGCAGCAGCAGGCTGGACGCCGCCTCGGGGCACAGACCCAAATGAACGAAGGGCAGCACGAACTGCGCGTCATCGGCGGCATAGACCAGATCGCAATGCATCAGCAGCGTTGTGCCCACTCCGACGGCAAAGCCTTGGGCGGCTGCGACCAGCGGTTTGTCCAACCCGGCGAGATGGCGCAAAAACTGCAGCACCGGCGCCTCCTCACCCTGCGGCGGTGCGGAGAGAAAGTCCTGCAGATCGTTGCCCGCGGTGAAGCTGCCGCCTTCGCCTGCGATCAGCACCGCCTTGACATCCGCGTCGGTCGCAGCGCGTTCGAAGGCCTCGTTGGCCGCCTCGTACATCGCCAGGGTCAGCGCATTCTTTTTTTCGGGGCGATTGAACACGATGTGCAGCACCCCGCTGCGCAATTCCACCTGCACCTGACTCATGATGTTGTCTCCCAATTAAAAACCCGGGCGCGCCAGCCCGGGCCTTGGCCGAAGGGCTGCAAACGGCTGCAATCAGACGTTTTCGAAAATGCCCGCAGCGCCCTGCCCCGTGCCGATGCACATGGTCACCATACTGTATTTCGCTTTACGGCGACGCATGCCGTAGATCGCCGTGGCCGCGCGAACCGCGCCGGTGGCGCCCAGCGGGTGGCCCCAGGCGATCGCGCCGCCCAGCGGGTTAAGCACTTCGGGGTTGATGCCCAGATCTTTCACCACGGCGAGCGACTGCGCGGCGAAGGCTTCGTTGAGTTCGATCCAGCCGATGTCGTCGAGCTTGAGCCCGGCTTTGTCCAGCGCCGCAGGAATGGCGAACTTCGGGCCGATGCCCATGATCTCGGGCGGCACGCCGCGCACGGCGAAACTCACAAAACGCGCCAGCGGCACGAGGTTGAACTGTTTGAGAATCTTCTCGCTCACCAGAATGAGCGCGCCCGCGCCGTCCGAGGTCTGGGAGCTGTTGCCCGCGGTCACGCTGCCCTTGGCCGCGAACACCGGCTTGAGCCGGGCCAGCGCTTCGAGCGTGGTGTCGGCACGAGGGCCTTCGTCCACGGTCATCTTGCGGGTCTTGATGACCACCTCGGCGGTGCCCAGACGGGGAAACTTTTCAACGATGTCCAGCGGGGTGATTTCTTCGTTGAACTCGCCTGCGGCAATGCCGGCCAGCGCCTTTTGGTGCGAGGCCAGCGCGAAGGCATCCTGCTCCTCGCGGGTCACCTTCCACTGCTGCGCCACCTTCTCGGCCGTCATGCCCATGCCGTAGGCGATGCCCACATGCTCGTCGTTGGCAAAGATGGCCGGATTGAAGCTGGGATGAAATCCGCCCATGGGCACACGGCTCATGCTCTCGGTGCCCCCGGCGATCATCACATCGGCCTCGCCCACGCGGATGCGATCTGCCGCCATCTGAATGGCCGTGATGCCCGACGCGCAGAAACGGTTGACGGTCACGCCGCCCACCGTGTCGGGCAGGCCGGACAGCAGCGCGCCGATGCGCGCCACATTCATACCCTGATCGCCCTCGGGCATGGCGCAGCCGATGATCGCGTCTTCGATCAACTTGGGATCGAGGTTGGGAACCTGCGCCAATGCGGCACGGATGACGTGCACCAGCAGGTCGTCGGAACGATAGTTTTTCAGCAGCCCGCGAGGGGCCTTGCCCACCGGCGTGCGGGTGGCGGCAACGATGTAGGCGTCTTGAACTTGTTTGCTCATGTTGTTCTCCTGGTGGCGGATCAGTTACGCACCGGCTTGCCGGTCTGCAACATGCCCATGATGCGTTCCTGGGTCTTGCCCTGGCCGAGCAGTTCGCAGAAGTGCTTGCGTTCCAGCGCCATCAGCGTGACCTCGTCGGCCGGAGCGCCCTCTTCCACATCGCCGCCGCACAGCACGGTGGCGATGCGGGTGGCGATTTCGTCGTCGTAGGCGGAGATGAAGCCACCGTCGCGCAGGTTGACCAGTTGCGCGCGGATGGTGGCGATGCCATTGCGTCCGAGCACCGGGAAAGTCTGGCCCGGCATCGGCGGACGATAGCCCGCGTCGAACATCGCCCGCGCCTGGCCCACGGCCACGTGCAGCAGTTCGTGGGCATGCATGACGAGGGCGTCGCTGGGCAGCAGATAGCCCAGATTGCGGCTTTCCAGCGCCGACTTGCCTACCGTGGCCATGGCCGCAGCCTGGAAGCCCGTCTTGAGGAAATGCAGGATGTCACCGCCCTGCGCCTGCTCTGCAGCACGTCGCGCCAGATAGGTAAGGCCACCGCCGCCCGGAATCAGGCCCACGCCCATTTCCACCAGGCCCATATAGCTCTCGAAATGCACCACGCGTTTGGCGCAGTACACGCTCAGCTCGGTGCCTCCGCCCAGGGCGATGCCGCTGACTGCGGCCACCACGGGCACCTGGGCGTAGCGCAGGGTGAGCATCAGATCCTGCAACTTTTTTTCTTCCGGCTCTATGGCCTTGGGGCCACCGGCCATGAAGGCGGGCATCATCGACTGCAGATCGGCCCCGGCACTGAACGGCCCGCCCGACAATGAGGTCGGCTGCCAGACCACTACGCCCTTGTAGCGGCCTTCGGCCAGTTCCACCGCCTTGTGCAGCCCGGAGATGACCCCGGGCCCGATGGTGTTCATCTTGGTCTTGAAGCTGGCGACCAGCACATCGTCGGCGCCGGGCGCCGTCCACAGGCGGATCGACTCATCCTCGAACACGGTGTTGCCCGCAGTGCGCGGGTCGGGCGCGTTCTCGCCCAGCACGGCCTGCTTGAACGGCTGGCGGGCATAGACCGGCAGCTTAGAGCGGCCGATGTAGGCGTTCTTTGCCGCCGAGTAGGAGCCCTCGGGTTTGTGCACGCCGTCCACCTGGCTCACCCAGGCGGGCAGCGGTGCGCTGCACAGCGTCTTGCCTGCGGCGATGTCTTCGCTGATCCAGTCGGCGATCTGCTTCCAGCCTGCGGCCTGCCAGCTTTCGAACGGGCCTTCGTTCCAGCCGAAGCCCCAGCGGATGGCGAAGTCGAGATCGCGGGCGTTGTCGGCAATGTCGGCCAGATGCAGGGCCACGTAATGCCACACGTCGCGGAAAATGCTCCACAGGAATTGCGCCTGCGGATTGCTCGATTCGCGCAGCAGCTTGAAACGCTCGGCCGCGGGTTTTTTCAGCATGCGCACCACGATCTCATCGGCCTTGCCGCCGCCCGGCACATAGTCGCCCTTGGCGGGGTCGAACTTCAGAATGTCCTTCCCCACTTTTTTGTAAAAACCCGCGCCACTCTTCTGCCCCAGCGCGCCATTGGCAACCAGAGTCGCCAGCACGGGCGGGGTGGCATAGAGCGCGGCGAAGGGGTCTTTATCCGCGGGCAGGGTGTCCTGCATGGTCTTGATGACGTGGGCCATGGTGTCCAGGCCGACCACGTCGGAGGTGCGGAAGGTCGCGCTCTTGGCGCGGCCCAGTTTGCTGCCGGTGAGGTCGTCGATGACGTCGAAACCCAGACCGAATTTCTCACCCTCTTTGATCACCGCCAGAATGGAGAACACGCCCACGCGGTTGGCGACAAAGTTCGGCGTGTCCTTGGCCCGCACCACGCCCTTGCCTAGCGTGGTGGTGAGGAAGGTTTCGAGCCGGTCGAGAATGGCGCCGTCGGTGCTTGCGGTGGGGATGAGTTCCACCAGATGCATATAGCGCGGCGGGTTGAAGAAATGCACGCCGCAAAAGCGCTTGCGCAGATCGGCGTCGAAGCCTGCCGACAACGCGGTGATCGACAAGCCGGAAGTGTTAGAGGCGAAGATGGTGTTCGCGCCCAGATGCGGCGTGACCTTTTTGTAGAGATCGTGCTTCCAGTCCATGCGCTCGGCAATGGCCTCGATCACCAGATCGCAGCCCTGCAGCAGTTCGAGGTCGGTCTCGTAGTTGGCTTCGGTGATCAGGCCGGCCTCGGCCGCGTCGCCCAGCGGCGCCGGGCTGAGTTTCTTGAGGTTGGCCACGGCCTTGGTCACGATACCGTTCTTGCTGCCTTCTTTGGCAGGCAGGTCGAACAGCACCACCGGCACCCGGGCGTTGATGCAATGGGCCGCGATCTGCGCGCCCATCACACCAGCGCCGAGTACGGCGACTTTGCGGATGTGTATCGTCTGTGTCATGTCAGCTCCTTCGGGGGATTCAGGCGAACACCGCCTCGGTGTCCATCAAGTTCTTTGCGCCGCTGCGTGCCATGCGGATCGCGGCGGCGGATTCGGGATACAGGCGCCCGAAGTAAAAGCGCGCCGTCTGCAGCTTGGCTTGGTAGAAGGGCGAGTCGTCGCCTTCAGCAATCTTGCGCTGCGCCACCTGCGCCATGCGGGCGAAGGCGTAGGCAAACACCACATGACCGGCCACGCGCAAATACGGCACGGCGGCCGCGCCGACTTCGTCCTTGTCGGCCATGGCCTTCATGCCGAGCTCCATGGTGAGCTTCTGCACCTTGTCGGCCAGATCGGCCAGCGGGTTGACGAACTCTTGCATGGCCTCGTTGACGCCCTCTTCTTCGATGAAATCGGTCAGGATCTTGCCGAACTTGCGCAGCCGCGCCCCGCCGTCCATCAACACTTTGCGGCCCAGCAGGTCGAGCGACTGAATGGTGTTGGTGCCCTCATAGATCAGGTTGATGCGGGCGTCGCGCACGAATTGCTCCATGCCCCATTCGCGGATGTAGCCGTGCCCGCCGAACACCTGCAGGCATTCGTTGGTGGCCTGCAGACCGTTGTCGGTGATGAAGGCTTTGACGATGGGGGTGAGCAACGAGACCAGGTCGTCGGCGTCCTTGCGCACCTCGGCGTCCGGGTGATGCAGCGACTGGTCGAGCAGCAGCGAAATCCAGTAAGCCAGAAAACGTCCGCCTTCGGCCCAGGCGCGCGCGGTGAGCAACATGCGGCGCACATCGGGGTGCACCAAAATGGGATCGGCCGGTTTGTCGGGCGCCTTCGGCCCGGTGAGCGCACGCATCTGCAGCCGGTCGCGGGCGTAGGCCAGCGCGTTTTGATACGCCACTTCGGTGAGGCCAAGCGACTGCATGCCCACGCCGAGCCGGGCGCCGTTCATCATCACGAACATCGCCGCCAGGCCCTTGTTGGGCTCGCCCACCATCCAGCCGGTGGCGTCTTCGAGGGTCATCTGGCAGGTGGAGTTGGCGTGAATGCCCATCTTGTGCTCGATGCCGGAGCAGAAAATGCCGTTGCGCTCGCCCACGCCCGCATCGGCGGTCGGCACGAACTTGGGCACGATGAACAGCGAAATCCCCTTGCTGCCTTCGGGCGCACCCGGCAGCTTGGCCAGCACCATGTGAATGATGTTGTCCGCCAGGTCGTGTTCGCCGCTGGAGATGAAAATTTTCTGCCCGGTGAGCTTGTAGCTGCCGTCGCCCTGCGGCACGGCCTTGGTGCGGATCAGGCCGAGGTCGGTGCCGCAATGCGGCTCGGTCAGGCACATGGTGCCCGTCCACTCGCCCGCAACCAGCTTGGGCATGTAGAGCGCCTTCTGCTCGGCGCTGCCATGCGCGTTCAGCAATTCGGTCACGCCCTGCGTCAGACCGGGGTACATGGTCCAGGCTTGATTGGCGGCGTTCTGCATCTCGTGCACCGCGCTGCCCACCAGGTGCGGCAGGCCCTGGCCACCGAATTCGGCGTCCGCCGTCAGCGAAGTCCAACCGGCCTGCACGAACTGATCCCACGCCGCCTTGAAACCCTTGGGCGTGGTCACGGTGTGCGTGGCGGCGTCGTAATGGCAGCCCTCGGCATCACCGCTGGCGTTGAGCGGCTGCAGCACTTCGCTGCAGAACTTGCCCGCCTCTTCGCACACTTGGTTGATCAGGTCAGCATCGACCTCGGCATACGGCGGCAGCTCTTTGAGCAGGGTGGTGGCGTCGAGGACTTCGTGCATGACGAACTGCATATCGCGCAAGGGCGGGGTGTATTGGGGCATAACTGTCTCCTGAAAATCGTGAATCGAAAAACGGGCTGAAAATGGGCTGAAAATGGACTGGAAACGCGCTCAATGGGGTGCGGAGTCGCTTGCGGGGCGCTCCTTGGCCAGACAAGGCAAAAGCAGGGGCAAGCCTTCGGGCGTGGCGTGGTCGCGCAGCAGCGCGTCAAGACTGCGGCAGGCTAGCTCCAGGCTGTTGGGCAACCTGAGCAGCCGGGCATCGTGATGCAGCGCCAGGATGTAGCCGTGAATCTGGAACATGAGCTGTTGCGGATCGGTGTCGGGCTTGAGATGGCCCATCTCGATCGCTTGCACGATGGCGCGCCGCACCGCGTCGTGCCAGGTCTGGATCATGGCGACCAGCGCATCGCGCACCGTGCCCGGGCGGTCGTCGAATTCGACCGCGCTAGAGATGTAGATGCAGCCGGTCTCCATTTCCACGCTCACCCGCTGCAGCCAGCGCTGCACCATGGCCGCCAGACGCGGCATGCCGCGCGGCTGCTCGATGGCGCGGTAAAACACCTCTTGCTCGAACTGGTCGTGATAGTGGCGGATAACCGCGATCTGCAACTCTTCGCGCGAACCGAAATGCGCGAACACACCCGATTTGCTCATTTCCATCCGGTCGGCGAGCACCCCGATGGACAAACCCTCCAGGCCGATGCGCCCGGCCATCTGCAGCGCGCAGTCGATGATGGCCTGCCGCGTCTGCCGCCCCTTGGCCGAACCGCTGCCGACTGGCTCAACTGGCGGGCTTGCGCTCACGCCGCGCTTTGCCACCGCTTTTACCGCCGTTTTGGCGCCCGCCGTGCGGTGCGGCGCTCGGCGCGGAGAGATCGGGGAGTGGCTGGCGGTCATTTTTGTCGTGTGCGGGAGGGGTTGATAAAAAACGAACGGTCGTACTATTTCCGATTCTCGGCACTTTGTCAACCGCAAACTGCGATCAGGGGATTTGCCGCCTAAACTCGCGGGCTGACTCCCTGACTTCAAAAACCGTCGCCATGCCCGACTCTTCCAACGCAGTCTCCGCCCAAGACACCGTCGTGCGCGCCGCCTGCCCGCACGACTGCCCCGACACCTGCGCCCTGCTCGTCACCGTGCGAGATGGCGTGGCCATCAGCGTGCGCGGCGACCCCGACCATCCCACCACGCACGGCGCGCTGTGCGCCAAGGTCTCGCGCTATACCGAGCGCACCTATCACCCGGACCGGTTGCTGCAGCCGATGAAGCGAGTCGGCCCCAAAGGCACCGGGCAGTTCGCCCCGGTGAGCTGGGACGAAGCGCTGGACGACATCGCCGCCCGGCTCAAGAAGATAGCCGCCCGCGACCCGCAGGCCATCCTGCCCTACTCCTACGGCGGCACGCTGGGTTTCGTGCAGAGCGAAAGCATGGCGGCGCGCTTCTTTCACAAGCTCGGCGCCAGCCTGCTCGACCGCACCATTTGCTCCACCGCGGGCGAGGCCGGACTCAAGGCGGTGATCGGCGGCAAGATGGGGCTGGACGTGGAGCAGTTCGAACACAGCAAGCTCATCCTCATCTGGGGCAGCAACAGCATCACCAGCAATCTGCATTTCTGGACTTACGCGCAGCGCGCCAAGCGCAATGGCGCCAAGCTGGTGTGCATCGACCCCTGGCGCAACGACACCGCCGAGAAGTGCCACAACCATGTGCAACTGCGTCCCGGCACCGATGCCGCGCTGGCCTATGCCTTGATGCACGAACTCATTGCGCACGACTGGCTCGATCACGACTACATCGCGCAGCACACCGTAGGCTTTGCCGCCCTGCGCGAACGCGCGCTGGAGTGGCCGCCCGAGCGCGCCGCCGAGGTCTGCGGCGTGCCCGTCGAGCAAATTCGCCAACTGGCGCGCGACTACGGTACGCTCGCCCCGGCGGCCATCCGCATGAACTACGGCCTGCAGCGCGTGCGCGGCGGCGCCAATGCGGTGCGCGCCATTGCCTGCCTGCCGGCGCTCGTGGGCGCCTGGCGGCACGATGCCGGCGGCCTGCTGATGTCGAGCTCCAATCATTTCGCCGCCAACGGCGCCGCGCTGGAACGTCCCGATCTGCTGGCCGGACGCGCCCCGCGCACCCTCAATATGGTGACCATCGGCGACGATCTTCTGCGGCCGGGCTCAGCCGAATTCGGCCCGAAAGTCGAAGCCGTGATCGTCTACAACAGCAATCCGCTGGCGGTTGCGCCCGAGGGCAACAAGGTGCGCGCCGGGTTCGCCCGCGACGATCTGTTCACCGTGGTGCTGGAGCACTTCCAGACCGATACCGCCGACTACGCCGACTACCTGCTGCCCGCCACCACCCAGCTCGAACATCTCGACGTGCACAAGGCCTACGGCCACCGCTACTGGATGGCGAACAACGCCGCCATCGCCCCGCTGGGGCAGGCCAAGCCGAATACCGAAATCTTCCGGTTACTGGCCGCGCGAATGGGCTACACCGAACCGTGCTTTGCCGAGAGCGATGAGCACATTGCCGCACAAGCCATCGCGCCAGATCCGCGCAACGGTGGCATCACCTGGAAGCAATTGCGGGCCAGCGGCTGGGCCAAGCTGCCGGGCGCCGCCGCCCCGTTTGCGCAGGGCGGCTTTCCCACGCCTTCGGGCAAGTGCGAATTCTGGTCACAACGCGAAGCGGATGCCGGGCGCGACCCCTTGCCCGAGGTGCTGCTGCCCTACGAGTCTGTCGCCTCTGCACCGGAGCTCGCCACGCGCTACCCGCTGGCAATGATCTCGCCCCCGGCGCGCAACTTCCTCAACTCCAGCTTTGTCAACGTCGACAGCCTGCGCAATCTCGAAGGCGAACCGCTGCTGCTGCTCCACCCGGATGATGCTGTAGCGCGCGGCATTGCCGACGGCCAGATGGTGCGCACCTTCAACGACCGCGGCACCACCCTCACCCGCGCCCGCCTGAGCTCGCGCACCCGCCCTGGCCAGATCGTCGCTTTAGGCATCTGGTGGCGCAAGCTCTCCGCCGATGGCAACAACGTCAATGCCCTCACCCACCAGCGCCTGACCGATCTGGGCAATGGGCCGTGCTTCTACGACTGCCTGGTGGAAGTGGCCGCAGCGTGACTGAGACAGCGCCCCTGCGCTTTGACGCCGAAAACACCTTCGCGGCATTCGAAGGTCTTTGGTGCTCGGGCCAGCTCAGCGTCGCCGACATTGCCCGCCTGCCTGCTCTGGGCGTGGCCACGGTCATCAACCTCGCGCTGCCGACGTCTTCCAAGGCCTTGTCCGGTGAAGCCGAGCAGGTGACGTCCTTGGGAATGAACTATGTGCACATCCCGGTGCTGTGGGACGCGCCGAAACCTGTGCAGTTTGAGCAGTTCGCCGGGGTGATGGCTACGCTCGGGCAACAACCTGTCTGGCTGCATTGCGCAAAAAATATGAGGGCCTCGGTCTTCGTCTATCTCTACCGCCTGCTCATTCGTGGCGAAACTGAAGAACAAGCGTCGTGGCCGATGTCGCAGATCTGGGCACCGAACCCGGTATGGCAGCAGTGGATCAGCGCAGTGCGCGCGGCACACTGCCGCGGCACAGCGCACTGAATCTCTGCCAAGCGTCGAAACCGCGCTCAAACCCCCGCGCGCTGCATCGATGCCAGGAAGGTCTTGGCATCCTCGAAGCCCACCACGCGGCCCACTTCCTTGCCGTCCTTGAAAAAGATGATGCCCGGCGGGCCGAACAGCTGGAAACGCTTGAGCAACGCCTTGTCGTCGGCGGTGTTGTTCGTCACGTCGGCCTGAATCAGCGTAAAGCCCGCCAACTGTTGCGCCACTGCGGGATCGGTGAAGGTGAAGTGCTCCATTTCCTTGCACGACACGCACCAATCGGCGTAGAAGTCGAGCATCACGGGCTTGCTGCTGCTGGCGACCACACGGTCGAGATCAGCCACCGTGTGAATGCGCTGAAACTGCACCGCAGGCGCGGCGCTCACCGCCCCCGCTGCGCCGCCGCCCATCCCGGCGAGCGGCTGCAGCAGATTACGGTTGCCCGCCGCCAGGCCGACGATCAGCGCCGCGCCCGCCACGGCCAACGCCACACCGAAGCCCTTGAACAGCCGCTTCCAGCCCGAAACCTCATCGGGCAGCCGGTCAAACACTCGCAGGAAGCTGGCGCTGATGATCAAAAGCAGCGCCCACAGCACCATCAGCAGCCAGGTCGGCAGAACCGGGGCGATCATGTACAGCGCGGTGGCGATGAGCAGCACACCGAAGAAGGCCTTGACGCCATCCATCCATCCGCCCGCCTTGGGCAGCAAAGTGCCCGCGCCCAGACCGACCAGCAGCAAGGGCACGCTCATGCCCGCCGCCAGCGAGAACAGCGCCACCCCTCCGATGAGCGCGTTGCCGGTCTGGCTGATGTAGAGCAGGGCACCAGCCAGCGGCGCGGCCACGCAGGGCCCGACGATGAGCGCCGAAATGCCGCCCATGATGAAAACCCCGGCGAAGTGTCCGCCCCGCATCTTGTCGGAGGTGGATGACAACTTGCTCTGCAGGCTGCTGGGCACTTGCAGTTCGTAGAAACCGAACATCGACAGCGACAGCACCACGAGCAGCAAGGCGAAGACCGACAGCACCCAGGGGTTCTGCAACGTGGCCGCCAGCCCTTGGCCCAGCAGACCGGCCGCCACGCCAAAGGCCGTATACACAATGGCCATGCCCAGCGAATAAGCCACCGCCAGGGCGAAGCCGCGCCCGCGGGACACTTTGTCGCCCTGCCCCACGATGATGCTCGACAGAATGGGAATCATCGGCAGCACGCAGGGCGTGAAGGCCAGCAGCAGACCGAACACCAGGAACATGGGAATGATGCTGAGCAGGCTGCCCGACGCCAGCGCCTGACCAATGCGCGACGAGTCGCCACCCTGGGCGACAGCGGCCGCAGCAGCCGGGGCGGCGACGGCCGATGCCGTTGCAGCCGGAGCTGGCGCGGTCGTGGCAGAGGCCGTGACCGCCGCCGGTTGTGCTGCGCTGGCGCCAGCCATCAAGCCCTGTACCAAGCCGCTGGCTCCGCTGCCGCTTGCCGCGGGTGCGCTACCGCTTTCGTCATCGGGTTCGGAAATGCTCACCGTTCCGTTGCCGCCAAACCCACTAAGACTGACGGTGGCGAGCTTTTCGATCGGCGGGTAGCAAAGCCCCGCGTCGGCGCAGCCCTGATACGTCACCAACATCTTGAAGGTGGCCGGTGCCTTGAGCACGGGCAGGGGAATCGGCACTAGTCCGCGGTAGTGAAACACCTCGTGGCCGAGGTTCTTATCGAAAATTTTGTGTGCCGGGGGAAATTCTGGCTTGCCGAGTTCCACGCCCGGTGTCTGCGACTCGAAATGAAACCGCTCCTGGTACAGGTAATACCCGTCGTGCGCCTTGAACTGCAGCAGCACCGTCTTGGCATCCTGCACTTTGGCGGTGAACTGGAAGGCTTCGTCCGGGGGCAGGAAATCGGCCTGCTGAGCCTGCGCCACGGGCTGCAAAACGCCGGCCCAGAGCAGGAAAAAGCCCAGCAGAGCACGACTGAGCCCTGCCCAGAAACGCGGTGCTCGCGAAGTGGATGGAATGCTGTGGCGCATGAACGGTCTCCCTTGTCTTATCGTTTGGTCGCGTGCCGCGTGAAATCCTGACAGCCCGTCAGGCGTCGCGCAGCGCGTGGAAGTTGAAATATAAGTCCAGTGGCATATTTGAATGCCTTAGGGCTTGCCCTGCTGCACTCGCTGAATTACCCGGCATCGGAGCTGGGGCGCTCTCAGGCCCGAAAGCGTCTCTGCGTCAGCGTGCGCGCCACCCACCAAGCCAGCAGCAAATCAAACACCAGCACGGCCAGATGCAGCCCCGCCAGCGGGTCGAATTGTCCGAAAAACAGCGGGCGCACCAGTTCGACTGCGGCGTTCAGGGGCAGCACCTGCGCCAGCCACTGCAGCGGCTGCGGCAGCGCGGTCAGCGGAAAATAAACGCCGGACAGAAACGTCATCGGCGTGAGTACCAGGGTGAAGTAGTAGGTGAAAAAATCGTAACCGCGCGCCTTGGCGTTGACGATGAGACCGATGGCGGAAAACACCAGCCCGGTGAGCAGCAGCAAGGGCAGCGCGATGAGCAGCGTCCACTGCCGGCTGATGCCCAGAACCACGATGACCGCAAGAATGGCCACGCCGCTGAACACGGACTTGCTCGCCGCCCAGGTGAGTTCGCCCAGCAGCACGTCGTCGAGAGAGGTGGGGGTGACGCGGATGGCGTCCCAGGTTTTTTGCACATGCATGCGTGAAAACGCGGAATATAGCGCCTCGAAACTCGCGGCCATCATCACGCTCATGCAGATCGCGCCGGAAGCGAGAAACTGGATGTAGGGCACGCCATGAACCGTGCCGACCAGGGCGCCCACGCCAAACCCAAAGGCCAAAAGGGTGATCAGAGGCTCCGCGATATTGCCGATCAGACTGGGAATGGCGAGCTTCTTCCACACCAGAAAGTTGCGCTGCCAAATGGGGAAGAAGCGCAACCTGTGGCGCTCGAGCAGAGTGAGATCAGACATGGTGCATCGGCAGATCGGGCGCGCGCGTCGTCAATCGCGCAGTTGCCGCCCGGTAAGTTTGAGGAAAACGTCTTCGAGATTGGCGCGGCGGTGCAAAACCCTCAGGCCAGGCATCGCCTCCAGCGCGCGCAACGCCTCGGCGCCATGCGTCATGTAGGCGAACAAACCATCTCCACTGCGCTCCATGCGTTGCACATGCGGGCGCAGCAATTGCTCTGCGGCGTCGAGCCCCTCGCCGTCAATCTCGATGACTTCGGCTTCGACCTGGGCGGCGATCAGGCCGCGGGGCGTGTCTTCAGCGATGCGACGGCCGTGGTCGAGCACCAGAATGCGATGACACAGGCGTTCGGCCTCGTCCATGAAATGCGTCGTCAGCAGCAGCGATTTGCCCTGCGCGGTCAGCACTTTGAGACGCTCCCAGATCAGGTGGCGGGCCTGCGGATCGAGGCCGGTGGTCGGCTCGTCCAGAAAAATCAGATCCGGATCATTGACCAGCGCGCGTGCCAGACTCAGCCGCCGCCGCATGCCCCCGGACAACTCGCTGATACGCGCCCGCGCTTTTGATTCGAGCGCGGCGAACGCCAGCAACTGCGGCAGCCGCGGACGCAACTCGGCGTCGCGCAAGCCGAAGTAACGACCAAAGACCAACAGGTTCTCTTCCACCGTGAAGTCGGGATCGAGGCTGTCGAACTGCGTCACCACCCCCACACGCAGGCGGGCCTGCCGGGCCGCCTGCGGCACGGGCTGCCCCATCAGCCGAATCTGCCCGCGATCGGGCCGGGCCAGGCCGAGGCAAAGTTGAATGGTGGTGGTTTTTCCGGCGCCGTTAGGGCCGATGATGCCGTAACACTCGCCGCGCGACAGCCGCAGACTCAGGCCATCGACTACCTGCAGCCGCCCATAGCTTTTATAGACCTGATCGAGTTCAAGCAGCACGGAGAGTGCGGGTGTATCGGGCAGGCGGGCAGTGCTTTCTGGCATGGGGGACATGCTACGGGCTCGCTGTGAAAACTGCTTCGGCCATGAAAAACGCCAGCAACTGCTGGCGCATTTCAGGATGACGGCAAGAGGGCCCGCCGATACTTTCAGGTTCCGCCTGACTTATTCCGACTTGTCTTCGGCCGGCGCGGCGTCCACATCGGGCCGGTCAACGAGTTCGATCAGAGCCATCGGCGCGTTGTCACCCACGCGAAAACCGAACTTCAGCGTGCGCGTGTAACCGCCCGGACGAGTCTGATAACGGGGACCGAGCACGTTGAACAGCTTGGCCACAGAGTCCCGGTTGCGCAGGCGGTCAAACGCCAGACGGCGATTGGCCAGCGAGGGCTTTTTACCCAGGGTGATCAGGGGCTCGACCACGGCGCGCAATTCCTTGGCCTTGGGCAGCGTGGTTTTGATGGCCTCGTGCTCGATCAGCGAATTGGCCATGTTGCGAAACATGGCCTTGCGATGGCTGGAGGTGCGATTGAGTTTGCGAAGTCCGTTTCCGTGACGCATGGTGCTTTCCTTTCCTTATGAATTAGGCCAGCCGGATCAGGTACTGGCCCTGCACTGCCGGGTACTCCACCCGGCGAAACTTGTAATCAAAAAGCTTGTAATCAACGAGATTGATCAACCAGGTTTGCTCAGCGCTTGTCCAAGCCGCTGGGCGGCCAGTTGTCGAGCTTCATGCCCAGCGTCAGCCCGCGCGCGGCGAGCACTTCCTTGATTTCGTTGAGCGACTTGCGGCCCAGGTTGGGGGTCTTGAGCAGTTCGGTTTCGCTACGCTGAATGAGGTCGCCGATGTAATAGATGTTCTCGGCCTTGAGGCAGTTGGCCGAGCGCACCGTCAGTTCGAGCTCGTCAACCGGGCGCAGCAGGATCGGATCGTAAGTCTGCCCACCCGCAGCCGCCTCGGCGGCCTCAGTCGTCTCGGCGCCTTCCAGGCTGGCGAACACCGACAACTGCTCAACCAGAATGCGCGCAGACGAACGAATGGCTTCTTCCGCGCTGATCACGCCGTTGGTCTCGATTTCCATGACCAGCTTGTCCAGATCGGTACGCTGCTCCACGCGGGCGCTTTCCACGGCATAGCTGACGCGGCGCACCGGCGAGAACGAAGCGTCGAGCACGATGTGGCCAATGCTCTTGCCGCCTTCATCACCGAAATTACGCAGGGTACCGGGGACGTAGCCACGACCCTTTTCGACCTTGATCTGCATGTCGAGCTTGCCGCCTTGCGACAGATGCGCGATCACGTGATCCGGATTGATGATCTCGACGTCGTGAGGCGTCTGGATGTCGGCAGCAGTCACTACGCCTTCGCCTTCCTTGCGCAGCGACAGGGTGACTTCGTCACGGTTGTGCAGCTTGAGCACCACGCCCTTGAGGTTGAGCAGCACGCCGATCACATCTTCCTGCAGGCCGTCGACCACGGAATACTCGTGGAGCACGCCGTTGATGCTGACCTCGGTCGGCGCGTAACCCACCAGCGACGACAGCATGACGCGGCGCAGCGCGTTGCCAAGGGTGTGTCCGTAGCCGCGCTCGAAAGGTTCGAGCACCACTTTGGAACGGTTGTGACCGAGAGATTCGACCTGAATCGACTTGGGGCGAAGAAGTGCAGTTTGCATAAGGCTTCCTGTTCAATACCCTCCGCACGTTACGCGGATAAGGCTGAGGTGAGCGGCCGCTGCCAGCGTTGGCAAGGCACGAACACACCCCGGGAGTCCGGGGCGTGGATAAAAATTAACGCGAGTACAACTCGATGATCAGCGACTCGTTGATGTCGTTGCCAAATTCATCGCGGTCCGGGGCCTTCTTGAAGACGCCTTCCATCTTGGCGCCATCCACCTGCACCCAGGCAGGGAAACCATTCGACTCAGCCAGTTTCACAGATTCCTGGATACGGGCCTGATTGCGCGACTTTTCACGCACCGCGACCACATCGCCCGTCTTCACCAGCGCCGAGGGGATATTCAACACCTTGCCGTTGACAGTGATCGAGCGATGGCTGACCAACTGACGCGCTTCAGCGCGGGTCGAGCCGTAACCCATGCGATACACCACATTGTCCAGGCGCGATTCCAGCAGCATCAGCAGATTGGTGCCGGTATTGCCAGAGCGGCGTTGCGCTTCTTCGTAATAACGGCGGAATTGGCGCTCAAGCACGCCATACATCCGCTTGACCTTCTGCTTTTCACGCAGTTGCTTGCCGTAGTCGGACGTGCGGGCGCCTGAAGTGCGGCCGTGCTGACCGGGTTTGGTCTCGAGCTTGACCTTGGAGTCGATACCGCGGCGTGCGCTCTTGAGAAAGAGGTCTGCGCCTTCGCGGCGGGTGAGTTTGCCTTTGGCGCCAATAAAACGAGCCACTTGGAATTCCTTTCAATACTGCCATGCCGTGAATTGCATGGGAGCCCGAACAATCGGGCAGTGGGCTTGAAAACGCGCCCAGGGCCGACAGACGACCAAAGGGCGCGGGGATAGTTCTACAAATCAGTGCAACAAAAATTCAACAAAACCTACCGACAAAACCTATCAACAAAATCAGACGCGACGGCGCTTCGGCGGGCGGCAGCCGTTGTGCGGGATCGGCGTCACATCTTCAATCAGCGTGACCTTGATGCCGAGGTTGTTCAGTGCGCGCACCGACGACTCACGCCCCGGGCCTGGGCCTTTGATGAAAACTTCCAGGTTCTTGATGCCGTATTCCAGAGCCACACGGCCCGCCTGCTCGGCAGCAACCTGCGCCGCAAACGGGGTGGATTTGCGCGAACCCTTAAAGCCTTGCGCACCCGAAGACGATGCCGACAGCGCGTTGCCCTGACGGTCGGTGATGGTGATGATGGTGTTGTTGAACGACGCGTGAACGTGCGCAATGCCGTCAGAGACGTTCTTGCGAACCTTCTTGCGTGCGCGCTGGGCTGCGGAGTTTTGGGAAGACGGTTTAGCCATTTGCGATGTTCCTTACTTATTTCTTCAGCGTGATGCTGCCCTTGCGCGGTCCCTTGCGGGTGCGGGCATTGGTGCGGGTGCGCTGACCACGCACGGGCAGGCCGCGACGATGGCGGAAGCCACGGTAGCAACCCAGATCCATCAGGCGCTTGATGTTGACGGAGATCTCGCGACGCAGGTCACCCTCGATGGTGAGCTTGCCAATGGCTTCGCGCACCTTCTCCAGGTCGGCGTCGGACAGATCCTTGATCCGCTTGTTGTAGGGAACGCCCGAAGCATCACAAATGGCGCGCGCGGTGGTGCGACCAATGCCGTAAATCGCCGTGAGGCCGATTTCGGAGTGTTGATGTGGCGGAATGTTAATACCAGCAATACGTGCCATTGAATACCTCGAACTTCAAAAAATGATTTGGGCTCAACCCTGGCGCTGCTTGTGACGCGGGTCGGTGCAAATCACACGCACAACACCTTTGCGACGAATAATCTTGCAATTACGGCACATTTTTTTAACCGATGCGCTCACTCTCATGATGATCCTCTCTTGCTATTACTTGGCACGGAATACAATCCGCGCACGTGACAAATCGTAGGGCGTCAGCTCAACCGTGACCTTGTCTCCCGGAAGAATGCGGATGTAATGCATGCGCATTTTTCCGGAAATATGCCCCAAAACCGTGTGGCCGTTTTCCAGCTTGACGCGGAAGGTTGCGTTCGGGAGATTTTCGAGAATCTCCCCCTGCATCTGAATGACATCGTCCTTGGCCATAAAACTCCGTTAACGCACCCCGCCAAGACCCGATTTGAAATTGGCTTTTTTCAGCAGGGCATCGTACTGATGCGACATGGCATAAGCTTGCACTTGCGCCATGAAATCCATGGTGACCACCACAATGATCAGCAGCGAAGTTCCACCAAAGCTGAACGGCACATTGTATTTCAATACAAGAAACTCCGGCAGCAGGCAAACCAAAGTGATGTAAATCGCCCCCACCAACGTCAGGCGCATCAGCACCTTGTCGATGAATTTAGCGGTCTGCTCCCCTGGCCGAATGCCAGGAATAAACGCGCCACCTTTTTTGAGCTGATCGGCAGTTTCACGGCTATTGAAAACCAAGGCCGTGTAGAAAAAAGCAAAGAAAATGATCGCAGTGGCGTACAACAGAATGTAGAGCGGCTGCCCTGGCGAAAGCGCACCGGCAATATCCTTCAACCAGCCCATACCTTTGGCAGCGCCAAACCAGCTCACTGCCGTCGCCGGAAGCAAAATAATGGACGATGCAAAAATCGGTGGAATCACGCCTGCCATATTCAACTTCAGGGGCAGATGCGAGCTTTGTCCACCATACACCTTATTGCCCACCTGCCGCCGCGCGTAGTTCACCAGAATCTTGCGCTGACCCCGCTCGACAAATACCACGAAATAGGTCACCAGCACCACGATGGCTAATACGAACAGCGCCACCAATACACTCATCGCGCCTGTACTGACCAACTCCATCAGCCCGGCGATCGCGGAAGGCAAGCCAGCCACAATACCCGAGAAAATAATGATGGAAATACCATTACCCAGACCGCGCTCGGTAATTTGCTCACCCAGCCACATCAGAAACATGGTGCCAGAGGTCAGGGTCAGCACGGCAGAGAGCTGAAAGCCGATGCCGGGACTAATGACCAGGCCAGGGGAAGCCTGCAGCGCCACTGCAATGCCGAAGGACTGAAAAAGCGCCAGCACCAAAGTGAAATAGCGCGTGTATTGTGTTGTCTTGCGCCGGCCTGCCTCACCTTCCTTTTTAAGGGCTTCGAGCGAGGGCACCACATAAGTGAGCAATTGCATGATGATCGACGCCGAGATATACGGCATGATCCCCAGCGCAAATACCGTGAAACGTGCCAGCGCTCCACCTGAGAACATATTGAACAGGCCCAAAATGCCGCTCGAATTGTTCTGGAAAAGTTGTTGCAGATGCGTCGGATCGATTCCGGGCACAGGGATGTGTGCACCAATGCGGTACACCACCAGTGCGCCGAGCAGGAACAGCAGACGACGACCGAGGTCGCCGTACTTGCCCTGCTGAGTCACGCCTGTGCTGGCCATGTCGAGACGTCCGTTCAGGCTGCTGCGACTTCGGCGATGCTTCCGCCGGCCGCTTCGATGGCGCTGCGGGCGCCCTTGGTTGCCAGAATGCCCTGTAGTTTGACAGCGCGAGCAATCTGACCCGAAGCGATAACCTTGACGGTACGCGACAAGTCAGGCACCAATCCGTGAGCCTTTAGCGTGAGCATGTCGATTTCGTCTTCCTGCATGCGGTTCAGATCAGCCAGAGTGACCTGCGCGCTGTAGCGCGCGATCGGCGACTTGAAACCGCGCTTGGGCAGACGGCGCTGCAAGGGCATTTGACCGCCTTCGAAGCCCACCTTGTGGAAACCGCCGGAACGCGATTTTTGGCCCTTGTGACCGCGGCCCGCGGTCTTACCGAGACCCGATCCAATTCCGCGGCCAACGCGGCGCTTGGCGTGCTTGGCGCCAGCGGCGGGTTTGATGGTGTTGAGTTGCATATTGAATCTCACTAATCGCGAATTTCACAAATTCTGCTGTTGCGCGCAAACCGAAGCTGGATCAGCCGCTGGTTTGCGCCCGATCTGAATCGGCTTTATTCGCAGATTTCAACCAAATAACTGACCTTGCGGACCATGCCGCGCACGGCAGCCGTGTCTTCCAGCTCACGCACGCTGCCCAGCTTGCGCAGACCGAGGCCACGCACCGTCGCGCGATGCGAATCGCGCGTGCCGATCACGCTGCGAACCAGCTTGACCTTGATGGTTTTCTTGTCACTCATGATGTTCAACCCAGAATTTCTTCAACGGTCTTGCCACGCTTCATGGCGATCTCCTGAGCGGAGTTCATATTGGTCAAGGCGTCGAGCGTTGCACGGACCATGTTGTACGGGTTGGACGAACCGTGGCTCTTAGCCACAATGTCGGTCACCCCTAGCACTTCGAACATGGCGCGCATTGGGCCACCCGCGATGATGCCCGTGCCCTGCACAGCAGGCAGCATCATGACGTTCGAAGCACCATGCTGGCCCATCACCTTGTGGTGCAGCGTGCCGCCCTTCAGGGGCACTTTCACCATATTGCGACGCGCTTGCTCCATGGCCTTTTGAACGGCCACAGGCACTTCACGCGCCTTGCCTTTACCCATGCCGATGCGGCCATCGCCGTCGCCCACCACGGTCAAGGCGGCGAAACCGAGAATACGACCGCCCTTGACAACTTTGGTGACGCGGTTGACCGCAATCATCTTCTCGCGCAGACCATCGTCGCGCGCTTCGTTGGCAAACTTGTTTTGAACTTTAGCCATGATGTGCTCGTTCTCAGAACTTCAGGCCGGCTTCACGCGCAGCCTCAGCGAGCGCCTTGACGCGCCCATGAAAGCGAAAACCCGAACGGTCGAAAGCGACGGTGTCGATGCCGGCCGCCTTGGCCTTCTCGGCAATACGGGTGCCCACGGCAACCGCGGCTGCCAGGTTGCCGCCATGCCCGCCCAGTTGTCCGCGAACTTCCGCTTCCACGGTTGATGCAGAGGCGAGCACGCGGTCGCCCTCGGCGGAAATGATGTTGGCGTAAATATGCTGATTGGTGCGATGCACCGACAGACGAACCACACGCAGACGCGCGATACGGCGGCGAGTTGCCTGGGCACGGCGCAGGCGGGAAATGTTTTTGCTGATCATAATCCTGGCCCTTACTTCTTCTTGGTTTCCTTGATCACCACCACTTCGTCGGCATAACGCACACCCTTGCCCTTGTAGGGCTCAGGCGGACGATAGGCACGAACTTCGGCAGCGATCTGGCCAACGAGTTGCTTATCCACACCCTTGATGACGATTTCGGTAGGGGTAGGCGTTTCGACCTTGATGCCCTCAGGCATGTCCTTGACGATGGGATGGGAAAAACCCAGCGAGAGATTCAACTTGGCGCCTTGAGCCTGAGCCTTGAAGCCCACACCCACCAGGGTAAGCTTGCGCTCAAAACCCTTGGACACGCCGTGCACCATGCCCGCAACCAGGGCACGCATGGTTCCCGACATGGCATGCGACTCACGAGACTCGTCGGCCGGGGCGAAAGTCAGTTCCCCATTTTCTTGGGCGATCCGCACGCCGGCGTATTGGGCACGCTCCAGCTTGCCGAGCCCGCCCTTGATGGCGATAGTCTCGGCACTGAGGCTGACCTCAACACCTGCCGGCACTGCAACCGGATATTTGGCAATACGTGACATGTCCGTTCTCTCCTTAAGCGACGTAGCAGAGAACTTCGCCACCCACGCCGACTTGACGCGCCTTGCGGTCGGTCATCAGCCCACGGGGAGTCGAAACGATGGCAACGCCCAGGCCATTCATCACTTGGGGAATGGCTTCTTTGCCGCGATAGACGCGCAGGCCCGGGCGACTGACGCGCTCAAGACGCTCGATCACCGGTTTGCCCGCGTAGTACTTCAACGAAATCTCAAGATTCGCCTTGGCATCACTCTCACGACGGATATTGAAGCCGTCGATATAGCCCTCTTCGTGCAGGACCTGAGCGATTGCAGCTTTGATCTTGGAAGCTGGCATCGTTACCTTCGCCTTCTCGACCATCTGCGCGTTACGAATACGCGTCAGCATGTCGGCGATGGGATCACTCATGCTCATCAATACTCTCCTAAAAACTTTTGGCGTCTAGTCGGCAAGCAACGCAACAATCGATACGTGACAACCGAACTCAACTCGTCTGTGTGACCGATTACCAGCTGGATTTGGTCACGCCGGGGATTTCCCCGCGGAACGCCAGCTCGCGAATCTTGCTGCGCGACAACCCGAACTGGCGGAACGTCCCGCGCGGGCGACCGGTGATGGCGCAGCGATTGCGCAGCCGGGTTGGACTGGAATTGCGCGGCATCTGCTGAATCTTCAAGCGCGCCTCGTAACGCTCTTCAAAAGACTTGGAGGCGTCATCAACGATGGCCTGCAGTTCAGCGCGCTTCGATGCAAATTTTGCAACCAAGTCTTCGCGCTTCTTTTCGCGGTTGATCAGGGACAGTTTCGCCATGATGATTCTTCAGTTCTTGAAAGGGAAGCGGAACGCGGCAAGCAATGCCTTGCACTCCTCGTCGGTTTTCGCCGTCGTGGTCACGCTGATATTCAGACCGCGCAGCGCATCGATCTTGTCGTACTCGATTTCCGGGAAGATGATCTGCTCTTTGACCCCGATGTTGTAGTTGCCACGACCGTCAAAAGCACGCGCGGAGATGCCGCGGAAATCACGCACACGCGGCAGGGCGATGGTCACAAAACGATCGAGGAAGTCGTACATGCGACCACCACGCAAGGTCACCATGCAACCTATGGGCAGGTCTTCGCGGATTTTGAATCCTGCAATCGCCTTGCGCGACCTGGTGACAACCGGCTTTTGGCCCGCGATCTTGGTGAGATCACCCACCGCATGCTCCATCACTTTTTTATCAGCCACCGCCTCGGACACACCCATATTGAGTGTCACCTTGGTCAGGCGGGGCACTTCCATGACCGACTTGTAGCCAAACTTGGCCATCAATTCGGGCACGACTTTGTCTTTATAAATCGTCTGCAGGCGCGACATAAATCCTCCGGTCAGCCCTTGATCTGCTCGCCACTGGATTTGAAGACGCGCACTTTGGCGCCATCACCCAGAGTCTTGAAGCCGACGCGATCCGCCTTGCCGGTCGCGGGGTTGTAAATAGCCACATTGCTTTGATGAATCGCCAGGTCGCGGGACACCACACCACCCGCCTCGCCCTTCATCGGATTGGGGCGCACATTCTTCTTGACCGTATGCACACCCTCGACCACGATATGGTCGGTATCCACACGCGCCGCCACTTTGCCGCGGCGACCCTTGTCGCTGCCAGCAATGACAATCACTTCGTCATCTTTGCGAATCTTGTTCATCACAAATCCTTTTTCGACAGCTCAGAGCAGGGCTCAAAGAACCTCAGGCGCCAGAGACACGATCTTCATGAAGCGCTCAGTGCGCAGCTCACGCGTCACCGGGCCGAAAATGCGCGTACCGATGGGCTCGAGTTTGGCATTGAGCAGCACGGCCGCATTGCCATCGAACTTGATCAAGGAGCCGTCCGCACGACGGACACCCTTGGCGGTACGTACCACGACGGCACTGTAAACCTCACCTTTTTTCACGCGACCGCGCGGGGCAGCTTCTTTGATGCTGACCTTGATGATGTCGCCCACGCCGGCGTAGCGGCGCTTGGAGCCGCCCAGCACCTTGATGCACATGACGGATTTGGCGCCCGTATTGTCGGCGACATCCAGTCTGGATTGCGTCTGAATCATGTAATTTCCTTCACCCAACTTAGTCGCAAAAAATGCGCCAGTCTTGGCTCCCTGGTGCGGGAATTGATCTGTGTTGCTCAGTTTTTGTTCAGCAGCCACCGTGCGCCAACTTGCAGCATCACGAACATCGGCTGGCTTCGCGCCTTTTGCACCCTTTAAAGAGCTGCAAAACGGCGAAGCATTGAATTGTGCAAGGACGCAAAGCCGTTGTCAACTCCTTTTTGCGACCTTCCGCCTTTGATGCTCAAGAGCGTTTGGTGACGCGGCCACTCCGGCAAGCGACAGCACTGATGAGAGACGCCGCCAGCAGTACGGCAGCGTAATCCCAGATCGATCCTTCGCGAAGCAATCCGCCCCCCACGAGTACGAAATGCAACAGCAGCGCACCGATCGCCGCCCAACTCGCTCGGCGTCCCCAGCTGGCGGCGCAGCCACCTCCCCAAGCCAGGTGCGCCAATCCCCCGGTCAAGGCGCCCACAAACAAGGGCATGAGGCTCGTCTGGATCAGCCACGATAAAAAGAGGGGGAACATGAAAATTCTCGAAGAAATCGTGCGGGAAGAACGTCAGCAATGCGCGAAACCTGCTGTTTGCACCGATGCACCAGGTCGTTTAATGGTGGACAATGTCATCTTTGAAGGCCTCAAGCGCATTCTTGGTTTGATCAAGATCAGTCGCTCAAAGTCGCGACAGTTCTTAAAATCACGATCTGATTATGTTGCTCGCTGCCATCGGACTCAACCACCAAACCGCACCCGTCGGGGTACGTGAGCGGCTGGCGTTTTCTGCCGATACCTTGGTAGACGCGCTTCAACGGCTGAAGGTGAACATGCTGAACGGGCGCCGAAATGGCCCCATCGAAGCGGCCATTCTATCGACCTGCAACCGCACTGAAATCTATTGCGCGGCCGAAAGCGACCCGCGTGATGCCCTATTGCACTGGCTATCCACCGAGCGCCAAGTGCAGTTCGATGATCTGGCCGACCATAGTTATCGCCTGGTACAAGACGGTACCGTTCGACACGCGTTCCGTGTGGCCAGCGGCCTGGACTCCATGGTGCTCGGCGAGCCGCAGATTCTGGGGCAGATGAAGGAAGCGGTGCGGGTCGCCTCGGATTCGGGCGCTCTGGGCAGCACGCTGAACCAGATGTTTCAGCGAACTTTTTCTGTCGCCAAAGAGGTACGCACCAATACGGAAATCGGCGCTCATTCGGTCAGCATGGCCGCCGCCAGTGTGCACCTGGCGCAGACCGTGTTCGAGAGCCTTCAGGAGTGTCGCGTGTTGTTCATCGGCGCGGGCGACATGATCGAACTAGTGGCCACGCATTTTTCCGCGCACCATCCCAAGAGCATGGTGATCGCCAACCGCACCGTGGAGCGCGGCGCCCATCTGGCACAGCGGTTCGGGGCAGAAGCCGTTCGGCTGACCGACGTACCGCAGCGGCTGGGCGAATTTGATGTGGTCGTGACCAGCACCGCCAGCAGCCTGCCGATCATCGGTCTGGGCGCGGTTGAACGCAGCATCAAACAGCGGCGGCACAAACCCATGGTGATGGTCGATCTGGCCGTACCGCGCGACATTGAGCCCGAGGTCGCGCAGCTGCGCGATGTCTACCTGTATTCGGTCGACGATCTGTCTGCCTTGGTGCGCAGCAATACGGAGAAGCGCCAGGCCGCGATCGAACAGGCCGAGGCCATCATCGAAAACCGGGTGCATGGTTTTCTCGAATGGCTTGATCTGCGCTCGCAGGTGCCCCTCATTCAACGACTGCAGTCGCAAAGCGAACAGTGGCAGACACACGAGGTCGAACGCGCCCGACGTCTGCTGGCTCGGGGCGAGTCGCCCGAGGCCGTGCTGGACGCACTTGCGCGCGGCCTGTCGCACAAATTCCTGCACGGCGCCTTCACCGCGCTGCACCAGGGCGATCCGTCTCATCGCCAAGTCGTGGCGCAGGCGGTCGAGCGGGTGTTTCTGTGCCCGCACCGACGCGATTCCGATTCTCCCTCTGACTCGCAGGTCTAGCGCGTCCTCCATGCCCTCCAAATCCAGCGCTTCTTTTTTTAGCGCCTTCGGTTTACCGCCCGCGCACCCAGGCGCGGCTGTTCCACATCCCCCATGAAACCTTCTCTGCTGGACAAACTGGAGCAGATGCAACGCCGGGCCGACGAGCTTGACGCCTTGCTTGCCGCACCCGATTGCACCGCGGATCTGCAGCGCTTTCGCAACATGACGCGGGAACTGGCCGAGCTGCAACCCGTGGTCGGGCTGTATGTGCAATACAAGGTAAAAACAGAAGACCTGTCGCAGGCGGAATCGTTGTTGAGCGACCCCGACATGAAGGAGCTGGCGCAGCAGGAAATTCAGGATGCACGCGCTGCCCTCGACGCGCTTGAAGCCCAGCTTCAGGTCGCCTTGTTGCCGCGCGACCCGGACGATAGCCGCAACGTGTTCGTGGAAATCCGGGCCGGGACGGGGGGGGAAGAGTCCGCGCTTTTCGCCGCCGACTTGCTGCGCATGTATGCGCGCTATGCCGAGCGCAAGCGCTGGGCGACCGAATTGATCAGCGAGAGCCCGAGCGATCTCGGCGGATACAAGGAAGTGATTCTGCGCGTCGCGGGTGAAGGCGCCTACGGTCTGCTGAAATACGAATCGGGCGGCCACCGCGTGCAGCGCGTGCCCAAGACCGAGACGCAGGGACGCATTCATACCAGTGCGGCCACCGTGGCCGTGATGCCCGAGATGGATGAGGCTCAGGCGATCCAGATCAATCCTTCCGACTTGCGCATCGACACCTTTCGCGCCTCGGGTGCGGGCGGTCAGCACATCAACAAGACCGACTCGGCCATACGCATCACCCACCTGCCCACCGGGCTGGTCGTGGAGTGCCAGGACGAGCGCTCGCAGCACCGCAACAAGGCGCGCGCACTGTCGGTACTGGCCGCGCGTCTGGCCGAGCGAGAACGACAGGCCCGGCAGGCGGAGCAAGCGGCCACGCGCAAAAGCCTGGTGGGCAGCGGCGACCGCTCCGACCGCATCCGCACCTACAACTTTCCGCAAGGGCGGGTCAGCGAGCACCGCATCAACCTCACCCTCTACAAAATCGACGCCATCCTGGACGGCGACCTCGACGAACTGCTCACCGCCCTGCGCACCGAAGATCAGGCCGCGCAACTGGCGGCCCTGGGAGCATGAGATGACAGCGCCGCGCGATCTGGCCGCTTGGACGCGAACCTGCGGCCTACCCCGGCTGGACGCACAGGCCCTCATCGAGGCCGTACTCGGCTGGAGCCGCGCCCAGCAAGCCGCCCATTCCGAACGCCTGCTTGACACGGCCGAACAGACCCGGCTGCACACGCTGGCGACGCGCCTGCTCGTCGGCGAGCCGCTGGCCTATGTGCTGGGAGAGCGCGAGTTTTTCGGCCTGAGTTTCGAAGTAACCCCCGATGTGCTCATTCCCCGCCCGGATACCGAATTGTTGGTGGAACTCGCCCTGCGCCATCTCGACGCCCTGCCCGCCACCCACGCGCCCACGGTGCTCGATATGGGCACCGGCAGCGGAGCGATTGCCATCGCCATCGCCCATGCACGCCCGCATGTGCAGGTCTGGGCCTTGGACGCCAGCGCTGCCGCGCTCGCCGTGGCGCAAGGCAATGCGCGGCGGCTGCTCGATGCCCGGCGCGCAGGCGGCGAAGTGCACTTTCTCCAGTCCAACTGGTGGGATGCCTTGCAACCCCCGGCGACGACAGCGCGCTTCGACTGCATTGTTTCCAACCCGCCTTACATCGCTGCGCACGACCCGCATCTGCCCGCCTTGCGCCATGAACCCGCCCTCGCGCTGACCGGCCAGCATCCCAACCCGGACGGGCTGGGCGATCTGCGCCAGATCATTGCGCAGGCCGACCGGTTTCTGCGGAACGACGGCTGTCTGCTCCTGGAGCATGGCTACGATCAGGCGGCCGCCGTGCGCGATTTGCTGGAGGCTCACGGGTATCGCAAGGTGTTCAGCGCACGTGATCTGGCCGGTATCGAACGGGTGAGCGGCGGGATAGTCGCGGCTGGTTGCGGCGATTCTCGAAATAGGCTCCCGTCCGCAACAAAACCGGCCGCCCTCTAAAATTGCTTGATCGACATCAACCAGGAAATGCCGCCATGTCCAGTGTGCAAGAGCAAATTGATCAAATCGTCAAGAACAACGACGTAGTGCTGTTCATGAAAGGCTCGCCGCAATTCCCCATGTGCGGTTTTTCAGGGCGCGCGGTGCAGTTGCTCAAGTCGTGCGGCGTCAGCCAGATCAAGGCTGTGGACGTGCTGCAGGACGAAGGCATTCGCCAGGGCATCAAGGAATACGCCAACTGGCCCACCATCCCGCAGCTTTACGTCAAGGGCGAATTCGTCGGCGGCTCGGACATCATGGCCGAGATGGCGCAAAGCGGCGAGCTGCAAGCTCTGCTGGGCAGCCTGAAATAAGCGCGCATTCGTTTGACTCGCATTCGCTTGACGCCCCCCTTCAGCCCGCTGCTCCCATGACCCGGCCTAGACTCATCGTGGCGCTGACCGGGGCGACGGGCATCGTCTATGGTGTGCGATTGCTGCAACATCTGCAGCGGCTCGGCAGCGTTGAGACGCATCTGCTGATTTCCGCCGCCGGCGTGCTCAACCTCAAGGTGGAAATGAACCTCGACCGCAAGGCAGTCGAGGCGCTGGCGGATGTGGTGCATCCCGTCGGCGACATCGGCGCGACCATTGCCAGCGGCTCGTTTTCCTCCTTGGGTATGGTGGTGGCGCCCTGCTCCATGCGCTCTCTGGCAGCCATTGCCCACGGCTTTTGCGACAACCTCATCACCCGCGCGGCAGACGTGTGCCTGAAAGAGCGCCGCAAGCTGGTGCTGCTGCCGCGCGAGGCGCCGCTCAACCTCGCCCATCTGCGCAATATGACCGCCGTCACGGAAATGGGCGGCGTCATTTTCCCGCCCCTGCCCGCGTTCTATCTGCGGCCCGCCAGCATCGAAGCCATGGTCGACGCCAGCCTGGCGCGCGTGCTCGACCAGTTCGCCATCGCCCACGATCTTGGCGAGGAGTGGTCGGGGGTCAGGTCAAGCTGAACACAGCGCTCAAGGAAACGCCGGGCCGCCCCAAGTTTCCTTGACCCCCACGGGGGGCGGGCTGGGCGCAGTCCGGCCCTGGGGGCGCTTATAAGCGCTGCCGTTTGTCCGATGTCATTGTGGGCGGCCGTACCCAGGGTCTATAAAGGCAGTATCCACTTGGAGATGCCATGAATTCACCCACCGCCTCACGTAAAACAACAGCACGGCCTGCGCGCAAGCGGGTCAGCCCGGCAAAGTCGGCACAGCAGCGCCAGGCCGCGCACAACACCGCCCACAACAAGGTTGCGCAAGGCGACATTCCGCCGCATCTCACGCCTGCTGGCGTGCGCAAGTTCGTGATCGATCAGTCGCAAGAAGCGGCGCAGCAGGCTGAACTGGCGGCGCTCGACACCATCCTCAAAGGCCCGCCGCCTGCAGACCTCCACAACGAAGGCGTGCAAGCCATTCTGGAGGGTGACGCCCCCGACGATGCAGCGGCCATGCGGGCGGCGCTGGGCATGCCGGCGGGCGAGCCCGCCCCGCAACACACCAGTGATGAGCTGGCCGAAGACTGGCGCAAGGGCGGCTATCCCTACAAATTCAAGATGCTGCGGCGAGATTACGAGCGGCAGAAATTCGTGTTGCAAACCGAGCTGCTCAAGCTGCAGGCTTGGGTGAAGGAAAGCCGACAGCGTGTGATCATTCTGTTCGAGGGGCGCGACGCAGCGGGCAAGGGCGGCACCATCAAACGGGTGATGGAGCACCTCAACCCCCGTGGCGCGCGCGTGGTGGCGCTCGAAAAACCTAGCGAGGTCGAACGCGGCCAGTGGTATTTCCAGCGCTATGTGCAGCATCTGCCCACGGCCGGCGAGATCGTGCTGTTTGACCGCTCTTGGTACAACCGGGCTGGGGTCGAGCGCGTGATGGGGTTTTGCACCGACGCCGAGTACCACGAATTTCTGCGCCAAGCGCCGGAGTTCGAGCGCAATCTGGTGCGCAGCGGCATTCACCTCATCAAGTTCTGGTTCTCAGTCAGCCAGGACGAGCAGCGCCGCCGCTTCAAGGAGCGACAGGTGCACCCGCTCAAGCAGTGGAAGCTGTCGCCCATCGACATGGCCTCGCTCGACAAGTGGGACGACTACACCCGCGCCAAGGAGGCCATGTTCTTCCACACCGACACGGCCGATTCCCCCTGGACGGTGGTGAAGTCGAACGACAAGAAGCGCGCGCGCCTCAACGCCATGCGCTACGTGCTGCATTCGCTGCCCTACACCGGCAAGGATGTGACGCGCATCGGCGAGGTGGACAACCTCATCGTCGGCCGCGCCAACTTCATTCACGAGCGCGGTGAGCACGATCTGAGCAAGGGCGAGTACGTCTGATCACCCTGATCTGATTTTTCGACTTATGCCCCGCCGAAACGCTGCGCGAACGCGCGCTGCAAAACCGCATCCACCTCTGGCAGGCGCGCACCGAGGCTGACCAGCATGGCGTCGTCGGCTGGGCGCTGCGCGGCAGACCAGGCGGATTGCGGCCAGTAAGCGTCCCAGCGCCAGCGTGCGATGACATGCCAGTGCAGATGCGGCACTACATTGCCCAGGCTGGCGAGGTTGATTTTGTCGGGTGCCAGCGTTTCGCGCAGCGACTGCTCGGCCAGCGCCACCGCGTCCAGGCAGGTCAGGCGCTGCAGCGCAGTCAAGTCGCTGAACTCGGCCACATGCGCGTTCCACACCACCCGGTAAAACGCCGGAAGCAGGGCGTCGTCTGCCCGGATCAGGCGGAATTCCGCACCGCGCCAGATCAGCCGCCCGCCGTCGGTCTTACAGAGTGCGCAGGCCGTCTCGCTCGACATCGCTCACGCGCGCTGCGCCGCGCCCACCATGATCACCGGCCCGGTCGGCAGGCCTGTGGGAGAACCACCGGGCGGCTCCACGCTGACGGCAAACGCCTTGGCCTGCGACAGATGCGACTGCGCCGACTCGGGAATGGGGTAGCGGCTCTGCCCCGCCGCCACGACGCCCAAAGAAATGGGGGCGCCCTGCGTGGGCAACAGCCAGAGCTGGTAGCTCTTGCCGCTGGGTGGCGTCATGGCGCCAACAGCCGTCAAAGTCAGCTTGCCGTTCTGCACCGTCACAACGGCGGCCTGCCCGCCCGCGCCGTGCATCAATGCCGCCATCTGTACTGGCGCGGCCGTACCACGGCCGACCTCCGGGTTCTGCACCAGCACCACGACTGAAAAGGCCACCGCAGCCACGGCCACGCCGCCGAGCCACAGAGACAAGCGCCGCCAGGCTTCAACGCTCCAGGAAGTCGACTTGCCAGCCCCCGCAGGCTGAGTCGCGCGCGGGGAATCGAGGCGCGCGGTGATGCCCTGCCAGACCGAGTCGGACGGCTGACCGATTTGCGCTGCCGACAGCAAGCTGGCATCGAGCCGCGTGCGCCAGCCTTGCACCGCTTGGGCAAACTCAGGGCTCTGCTCCAGCAAACGCTGGGCGCGACGCTGCGCAGCCGGGCTGAGCCCGCCTGTGAGCCAGTCGGCCGCCAGCCGGTCGAGCAGATCGCTGTTGCGGTAGCGTGCGGGCAGCGTCACCTTGCGCCCTCCCCCAGACAGTCGCGCAAAAACAGCACCGCGCGCCGGATCAGCGTTTTCACCGTGCCCAGCGGCAGAGCGCGCTCGCGGGCGACTTCGGCGTGCGACTGCCCCAAGACATACGCCGCCGCGAGCAGATCACGCTGGCGGGGTTGCAACTGTCCCAAACAATCCTCCATCGGTTGGCCCTGCAAGCGGGCTTCGAGCAGCGCTTCAGGCGTGCGGTCATCCGCGATCTCGGGCGGATCATCCGCCTCATCGCCCTGCAGTGAAACGACATACTGCGCCTCGCGCTTGTTGGCGCGCAGGCGATCGAGGCAGGTGTTGCGCACCAGCGCGGAAATCCAGGCCTCCGGGCTGCCCAAAGCGGGCCGGTAGCTTGCGGCCTGATGCCAGACCTTCACATACGCATCCTGCATGGCCTCTTCGGCAAACGACCGGTCGCGCAGCAGCCGCAGGCAGATCGCCCAGGCCCGGTTTTGCGTGGCCGCGTATAACTGGCTGAACGCATCGCGGTCGGCCAGGGCGGTGTAGGCAAGCAGGGATTGCAGGTCGGGCATGAGCGCAGCGTGAGGGGCAATCCGGCTTTCGCAGCGCCGCCCGATGAAGGCGTGCCGCAAAGCAGGCGGGTTTGCGACGAATGTTACCGACATCGCGCCGCACCCGCTGTCCGGGATGCCCCCGGCGATCAGGCGATGAACGCCGCAGGCACCGGGTCTTTGCCCAAGGCGTTGAGCAGAATGGCCCAATGCATGGTCTCGTCACCCATGATGCTGGCCGCGGCCTTGGCGAGATCTTTGTTGTGGAATTGCGGCACCGCGCCCAGATACGCACTGGCCGCGCCCTTTTCCAGCCCGGCGGCGAATTCCAGCACGTCGGCCTGCGATTTGAGCGAGGCTGTGGGGAAGCCGAACTCAGCGGGCTTCTTGGCCATGACCGGCGTGCCGCCCAGCTTGCCGATGGTGGACGACAGTACCTCGGCATGCGCCTTGTGCTGTCCCTGGAACTTCACGGCCACGGCGAGCACCGGCTTTTCCAGCAAACCCGATTCGGCGCCGACCTGATAGGCAGCGATGGCCTGATATTCCAGCCCGAGTGCGACGTTGAGAATGGCGATGTCGTCCGTGGTCGACTGGGACATCGTCCCTGCCCAGCTCGTTGCTGGTGCCAGCGCGCTGGAAGCGGCCAGCCCCGCGGCGAACAGGCCGCCGACGCGGAAGAACTGACGGCGGCTGGCACCCTGCCCGCTGGAATCCTCGGGGGCGGCGGAAGGGGAAAGGGCGGTGTGGACTACGGCTTGCGTGCGTTGCATGGTGATACCTCCTGAAAGGGAAAAAACGAGAACAGCGCGGTCTGTGCGGCTGTTGCTCGAATTACGCGCCAGCGGGCAAAACGGATTCAAACCGCGCGATTCATTTATCCCAGATCAAAAGATTGCAATTCCGGCATATCGGGCTGGGAAGTTTTTGCGTCTTGTCACTTTTGCAACTGTATGTATCTGCAACCATGCGCTCCTGATCGATCCGTTTCGCACACCGACTGGAGTGTTCGTCATGCCGTTTACCCACCGCTTCGCGCCTGCCGCCCGCTTCGGCTTCTGGCTTCGTCTGGCCGCTGTCTGCGCGGTTGCGACCAGCGCCCCGCCAGCCCTGGCCAACCCTGCTGCGTCTATCCCTCCGTCGGCGCCGCAGTCGGCAATAGCCGAGGTCGACATCCACTCGCCTTACCGCGTGGTGCCCAAAATGCCTACAGGCGCAAAAACCACGGCGGATCACAGCAAGTTCAAGGAATTGCAGGGTCCGTTCAAAAGCGGCTCCGAGGTCACCGCCGCCTGCCTGAGTTGCCACACCGAGGCGGCCAAGCAGATCAAGGGCACCATCCACTGGAAGTGGGAGGAGGTGGAGCAGGACTCCAAGCGTATCGTCGGCAAGAACAAGGTGATGAACAACTTCTGCGTGTCCACGCCGAGCAACCAGCAGTTCTGCACCGGCTGTCATGTCGGCTACGGCGATGCGAAAAGCGGCGAGTTCGTCGCCTTCAGCAAACGCCCCGATACCGATGTGGACTGCCTGGTCTGCCACGACCAGACCGGCAAATACGTCAAAGCGCCGTATCAGTCGGGCAACCCGCCCACCACCCGCATCGAAATGCCGCCTGGCTCGGGCAAGTTCATCGAACCGATCGATCTGGCCCTGATCGCGCAGCATGTGGGCGCGCCCTCGCGCGCCAACTGTGGCACCTGCCACTTCAACGGCGGCGGAGGAGACGGCGTGAAGCATGGCGACCTGGACAGCTCGCTGATTAATCCGCCCAAATCACTCGACGTGCACATGGCCAAGGACGGGCTGAACTTCCAGTGCCAGACCTGCCACGCCACCGGCGGACACGAGGTCAGCGGCAGCCACTACAAGCTCGACGCCAAGCACGAGGGCGGACAGTATGTGCGCGGCAGCCAACACAATATGGGCAGCGCGGCAAGCTGCCAGTCCTGCCACGGCGACACCCCGCACAAGGGCAATCTGGCGCAGGACCTGAACATGCACACCCGCAATATCGCCTGCCAGACCTGCCACATCCCCGAGTTCGCCCGCGGCGGCGTGCCCACCAAAATGGAATGGGACTATTCCAAGGCGGGCCAGCGCGGCCCGGACGGCAAGCCCCTGGTCATCAAGGACGAGCACGGCCACCCCACTTACCTCGGCATCAAAGGCCAGTTCAAGCTGGGTGAAAACGTCGTGCCCGACTACACCTGGTTCAACGGCGCGGTGAAGTGGATGAACATCGGCGAGAAGGTGACGCCCAACAAAGACGGCGTCGTCGCCATCAACCAGTACGGCGGCAGCGCTACCGATGGCAAATCACGCATCTGGCCGGTGAAGACCATGAAGGGCACCCAGCCCTACGACCCGGAGATGCACCGCCTGCTCGCCATCCACAACGCAGGCTTCGACGATGCGGCCTACTGGCACACCATGGACTGGCAGAAGTCCATCGCCGCCGGCATGAAGGAGGCGGGGCTGGAATGGTCGGGCAAGTACGAATTCGTCAAGACCACTACCACCTGGCCGATCACGCATATGGTCGCACCCAAGGACAAGGCGCTGAGCTGCGCGCAATGCCACAGCAACAACGGTCGGCTGGAAAAGATCGACGGCATCTACATCCCGGGTCGCGACAAAGACCATCAGAACTGGATCGAGACCATCGGCCTGGGCGTTGCCGGGCTGAGTCTGGCCGGGGTGATGGTGCATGGCGGCATCCGCAGTTTTCTGTGGCTGCGCCGCCGCAACAAACCCGGAAGCAAGAGCCACTGACCCGCAGCCCGCAGTGCAACCTCACACAGACACTTCGAGGAATTCGTCATGTCACACAAAAAACACGTCATCCTGTTCAAGCGGTTCGAGCGCTTCTGGCACTGGAGCCAGGCCGGGCTGATCATCCTGCTGATGGTGACCGGCTTTCGCATCCACGGCCTGTATGACCTCGGCGTGGAGTTCCTTACCGCGCTGCGCATTCACACCTTTGCGGCTTGGGCGCTGGTGACCCTGTGGGTGTTCGCCATCTTCTGGCACTTCACCACCGGGGAATGGAAGCAATACATCCCCACATTCGACAAGATTTTTCTGGTCGCACGGCATTACGCCTATGGCATGTTCCGCGGCGAGGAACATCCCTATCACCAGACCGTCGCGCGCAAGCACAACCCGCTGCAGCGTCTGGCCTATCTGTGGGTGAAGCTGATGATCAATCCCATCATCTGGATCAGCGGCATCTGGCTGCTGTTCTTCGCCGACTGGGGCGCCTGGCCCATCTGGAAGCAATGGGGCATCAGCCTGCAGACTGTGGCCTGGGCGCACACCATCGGCGCTTACATGATGCTGATTTTTTTCATCATCCACGTCTATCTCACCACCACGGGCCACACGCCGCTGGCGCACATCATGGCCATGATCCGCGGCTATGAAGACGAGCCGGTGCATCACCATCCGCGGGCCAAGGCCGCCCCCTCGGTTGCTCCCACGGCCACGCTCACGCCGGGCGAAAACGTCTAGGGCCTGTTAACGCTATTGATGCCCCCGCGCCGGGGTCTGGGCGGAGGCAATGCGAGGCGCAGGCCGCGCCATGGTGTATTGCACCACAAGCGGACTGCAACGTGGCAGTGCGCCGCCCAGACCCCCGGCCCGAAGGGTTGCCCCCAGACGGGGCGTCTGCGGCGTTGTCGGTGCGAGGCAAGGCGACCAGCCTTGCCTCGCACCTCCGCCTTGCATCCCTCCCCGTCTGGGGGCAACGCGGGGGCATCAATAGCGTGAACAGGCCCTAATCAGAACGCGGTGGACATTGCGCGCCGCACCCCGGCGGCGCGCATCTGCGCCCAGGCCTGATCCAGCGAGCCGTTGAGATCGATGGCGCGGCAGGCGTCTTCCACCACGGTCACCTCAAAACCTGCAGCCCGAGCGTCCAGCGCGCTCCAGGCCACGCAGAAATCCGTGGCCAATCCGCACAACACCAGTTCGCGCACCTCCAGCTCGCGCAGATAGCCCGTCAAGCCGGTGGGCGTGCTGCGGTCGGCTTCCATGAAGGCTGAGTAACTGTCGATGCCGGCCCGCCAGCCTTTGCGAATGAGGACTTGAGCGTGCGCAATGTGCAGATCGGGGTGCAGGGCAGCGTCGCGTGTACCTTGAATGCAATGATCCGGCCACAGCACCTGCGGGCCGTAGGGCAAGGTAATGGTCTCGAAAGGCTGCCGCCCCGGATGCGCGCTGGCAAACGACGCATGGCCCGGCGGGTGCCAGTCCTGCGTCAACACCACCTGCGAAAACTTGGCCGCCAGCCGGTTGATCACCGGCACCACGGCTTCGCCATCCGGCACCGGCAGGCCGCCTCCAGTGCAAAAGCCGTTCTGCACATCGATCACCAGCAGCACGGGCGCAGGCTTCATGCTCACACCAGCACGCGCTCGATGCCGCCGTTGTTCGCAGCCTTGACGTAGTCGGCCATCCAGTCTTCGCCGATGAGGTGACGCGCCATTTCGATCACGATGTAGTCGGCTTCGAGCAAGCCATGCTGCAGATCGTTGCCATACCGCGTGAGCCCCTGCAGGCAGGACGGACAGGAAGTCAGAATCTTGATGTCCCCGGCAAAACCATCGGCGCGCAGCGCCAGCTCGTTCTTGCGCAGCTCTTCTTCCTTGCGGAAACGCACCTGGGTGGCGATGTCGGGCCGTGAGATGCCAAACGTGCCGCTCTCGCCGCAGCAGCGCTCGCTCTTAACCACGCCGTCGCCCAGCAGCGCCTTGACCGTTTTCATCGGCTCCTGCGTTTTCATCGGGCTGTGGCAGGGGTCGTGATAGAGGTACTTGACCTCGCCCGCCGCGCCGCCGAGGCTGAGGCTATAGCCCTTCTCCAGCAGGAATTCGTGGATGTCGATGATGCGGCAGCCCGGAAAAATTTTCTCGAATTCATAGCCCTGCAACTGGTCGTAGCAGGTGCCGCAGCTCACTACCACGGTCTTGATGTCGAGATAGTTGAGGGTGTTGGCCACGCGGTGGAACAGCACCCGGTTGTCGGTGATGATCTTCTCCGCCTTGTCGAACTGCCCCGAGCCGCGCTGCGGATAACCGCAGCACAGATAGCCCGGCGGCAGCACGGTCTGCACCCCCGCATGCCACAGCATGGCCTGCGTCGCCAGCCCGACCTGGCTGAATAAGCGTTCTGAGCCGCAGCCCGGAAAATAGAACACCGCCTCACTGTCCACCGAGGTGCCGCGCGGGTTGCGGATGATGGGCACGAAATCCTTGTCTTCGATGTCGAGCAGCGCGCGCGCGGTTTTTTTCGGCAGGCCGCCCGGCATGGGCTTGTTGACGAAGTGAATCACCTGCTCGCGGATCGGCGGCTTGCCCACCGTGAGCTTAGGCGCCGCAGTCTGCGCCCGGGCGACGGGTTTGAGCAGGCGCGTGGCCAGGCGCTGCGCCTTGAAGCCCACGTCCACCATGGCGCTGCGCACCAGCTTGATGGTCTGCGGATTGGTTGCATTGAGGAAGAACATCGCCGCCGCGTTGCCCGGCTTGAAGCTCTTCTTGCCCATTTTGCGCAGCAGGTTGCGCATATTCATGGTGACATCGCCGAAGTCGATGTCCACCGGGCAGGGCGTCACGCACTTGTGGCAAACCGTGCAGTGGTCGGCCACGTCTTCAAACTCTTCCCAATGCCGGATGCTCACCCCGCGCCGGGTCTGCTCTTCGTACAGGAAGGCCTCGATCAGCAGCGAGGTGGCGAGAATCTTGTCGCGCGGCGAATACAGCAGATTGGCGCGCGGCACATGCGTGGCGCACACGCTCTTGCACTTGCCGCAGCGCAGGCAGTCCTTCACCGAGGCGCTGATGGCGCCGATGTCGCTTTGCTGCATGATGAGCGACTCGTGCCCCATCAGGTTGAAGCTGGGCGTGTAAGCGTTGCGCAGATCAGCCGGATACGCCGGATCGTCGAGCAGCTTGCCCTTGTTGAAACGCCCTTCGGGATCGACTTCGCGCTTATAGGCGCGGAAAGCGCCGATCTCGGCTTCGGTGAGAAACTCCAGCTTGGTGATGCCGATGCCGTGCTCGCCCGAGATCACCCCGCCCAGGCTGCGCGCCAGCGCCATGATGCGGGCCACCGCGTCGTGCGCCTGCTGCAGCATCGAATAGTCGTCGGAGTTGACCGGGATATTGGTGTGCACATTGCCGTCGCCCGCGTGCATGTGCAGCGCCACCCAGGCGCGGCTCTTGAGCACGCGCTGATGAATGGCGTCGATCTCGCGGCGCAGCGGTTCGAACAAGCCGCCGGAAAACACCGCCGCCAAAGGCTTGCGCAACTCGGCCTTCCAAGAGGCGCGCAGGGAATGATCCTGCAGCAGGTGGAACAGGGTGCGGTCTTCAGCACTTGCCCCCGCAGGCAGCGCCAGCAATGCGGGCGATGCAGACAACAGCGCGCGCTGTGCATCGGGCAGTTCCGCCAAAGGCCTGTCGAGCTGATCGAGATAGAACGACCAGCGCGCATGCACTGCCGCCAGCAGTTCCAGCGCCTGGGCGCGCTTGGCCTCCAGGTCTTCCTTGGACAGCGCAGGCTCGCCATCGGCCAGCTCTTCGTTGCGCGCCAGCGGCAGCGTGCCGCGCAGCGTCCGGTCGATCTCGGCTACCAGCGCCAGCTTGTTTTTCAGCGACAGCTCGACGTTGATGTGTTCGATGCCATCAACATATTCGCCCATGCGCGGCAGCGGAATCACCACGTCTTCATTGATCTTGAAGGCATTGGTGTGACGGGCAATGGCCGCAGTGCGCTTGCGGTCGAGCCAGAATTTTTTGCGCGCTTCGGCACTCACCGCGATGAAGCCTTCGCCCACCCGCGCATTGGCCATGCGCACCACTTCAGAGGCGGCGCGGGCCACGGCGGCTTCATCTTCGCCGACGATGTCGCCGAACAGCACCATCTTGGGCAGGGTGCCGCGCGCGCTCTTGGTGGCGTATCCCACGGCCTTCAGGTACCGGTCGTCCAGATGCTCCAGGCCCGCCAGAATGGCGCCGCCCGGCCGCGCGTCGAGAAAGGTCTTGATCTCGACAATGCTGGGAATGGCCTCGCGCGCCTGGCCGAAAAATTCCAGGCAGACGGTGCGCACATGCGGCGGCATTTTGTGCAGCACCCAGCGGGCGCTGGTGATGATGCCGTCGCAACCTTCCTTTTGCACGCCCGGCAGGCCCGCGAGGAATTTGTCGGTCACGTCCTTGCCCAGCCCCTCTTTGCGGAAGCGCACGCCGGGAATTTCCAGCAGCCGCTGCTCCAGCAAGGTCACGCCGTCGGCCGCCAAGGTGCGCACCTCGAAGCGGGCCACATCCACATCGTGAATCTTGCCCAGGTTGTGGTCGAGCCGCTGCACCTCCACCCAGCGGCCCTGTGGATCGACCATGCGCCAGGACGCGAGGTTGTCGATGGCTGTACCCCACAGCACGGCTTTTTTGCCACCCGCATTCATCGCCACATTGCCGCCCACGCAGGAGGCGTCGGCCGAGGTGGGATCGACGGCGAACACCAGTCCGGCGGCGTCGGCCGCGTCGGAGACGCGCTGCGTCACCACCCCGGCCGGGGTCTGGATGGTGGGCACGGGATGGGCCACGCCGGGCAGTTCGAGGTATTCGACCGTGCCGATGCGGTCGAGCTTTTCGGTATTGATCACCGCGCTCTTCCACACCAGCGGAATGGCGCCGCCGGTATAGCCGGTGCCGCCACCGCGCGGGATGATGGTCAGCCCGAGCTCGATGCAGCCCCGCACCAACCCGGCAATCTCGTCCTCACTGTCGGGACAGAGCACGACGAAGGGATATTCCACCCGCCAGTCGGTGGCGTCGGTCACATGCGACACCCGCGCCATGCCGTCGAAGCGGATCGCGCCCTGCGCGCTGTGCCGTCCCAGCACCTTGCGGGCGCGCTGGCGCAGCGCCGCGGCCTCGTCGAACCAGGCGGCGAAGGCGGCTACGGCCCCACGGGCGCGGTCGAGCAACTGGCGCACCAGGGCGTCGCGCTGCGCATCCGAGTTGCCACTGTGCGCGCTGTCGTCGCGGCGGCGGTCGATTTCGCGCAGGCGGTGTTCGAGCGCACCGATCAGCGCGGCACGCCGTTTGCGGCTCTGCAACAAATCGTCCTGCAAAAACGGGTTGCGCTGCACCACCCAGATGTCGCCCAGCACTTCGTACAACATGCGCGCCGAACGCCCGGTGCGACGTTCCTGCCGCAACTGGTTGAGCCAGTCCCAGGCTTGCTCGCCGAGCAGGCGCATGACCACTTCGCGGTCGGAGAAGGAGGTGTAGTTGTACGGAATTTCGCGCAGGCGGGGGGCGGCATCGGCCGCGTCTGCGCCCAAGGCGGGCATCAATTCAGGAGCGTGTGAAGCGGGGGCGTTCATCGCAGCGGCGTCCGGCAGGCGGAGCGGGGGAGATAAACCGCCATTGTAGGGAGGCTGTTATTTCCATATGAGAACAACGCTCAGGGCATTTTCGTGACAAATTTCACGCAAGCGCCGATCAGATGGTGCAACACAACAAACTCGGGAAATCCCTAGCTTCTATGCTGTCCGCATGGAAAATCTCAAACTCGCCGAACTGATGAGCGCCCTCAGTCACGCGCTCGACATGACCGAGGGCCAGCCCGAAGGCCACTGCGTGCGCTGCGCCTGGATCGGCATGTCGGTCGGTCGAGAAATCGGCCTGCCCGCTCCGCAGCAATGGGAGCTGTACTACACCCTGCTGCTCAAAGACCTGGGCTGCAGCAGCAATGCCGCGCGCATCTGCGAGCTCTACCTCGCCGACGATCTGCAGTTCAAGCGCGACTTCAAGCTGCTCGACGGCAGCCTGCCGCATGTGCTGCGCTTCGTGCTCGATCACACGGGTCTGCGCAGCGGCCTGGCCGAGCGCTTTCGCGCCACGCTCAACATCTTTCGCAATGGCAGTGACATCGCGCAGGAACTCATTCAGACCCGCTGCCAGCGCGGCGCCGACATTGCGCGGCAACTGCGCTTTCCCGAAAACGTCGCCCAAGGCATCCACGGACTGGATGAACATTGGGATGGCAGCGGCAAACCCGAAGGTCTGACAGGCGAGCACATTCCGCTCTACGCCCGGCTGGCCTTGCTGTCGCAGGTGGTCGATGTGTTTTTCACCGCCAGCGGCCCGGCCGAGGCGCGCGAGGAAATCCGCCGTCGGCGAGGCGGCTGGTTCGACCCTGCACTGGTCGATGCCTTTCTCGCCCTCTCGGAGCGCGAAGGCTTCTGGCAGACGCTGCGCGCCCCCGATCTCGACCACCAGGTTCTCGCACTGGAGCCCGCGCAATGCTGCGTGCCGCTGGACGAAGACTATCTGGACGAAATCGCCGCCGCCTTCGGTCAGATTGTCGATGCCAAAAGCCCCTACACCGCCGGACACAGCGCCCGCGTGGCGCTCTATGCCGACCACATCGCCACCCAGCTTGATTTCGCGCCCGAGCGCCGCCGCTGGCTGTACCGCGGCGCGCTGCTGCACGACGTGGGCAAGCTCGGCGTGAGCAATGCGATACTCGACAAGGCCGGAAAACTCGACACGGCCGAATGGCAGGCCGTGCAGATGCATGCCACCTACACCGAGCGCATTCTGGGACGGATCAGCGCCTTCTCCGAGCTGGCCCGCGTCAGCGCCGCGCATCACGAGCGGCTCGACGGCACCGGCTACCCGCGCCGCCTTACCGCGGAACACATTGCGCTGGAAACCCGCATCATCACCACCGCCGACATCTTCGACGCCATTTCCGCCGACCGGCCCTACCGCGGCGCCGTGCCCATCCCGGAAACCCTGCAGATCATGTCCAAGACCGTGGGCACCGCACTCGACCCCCAGTGTTTCGACGCGTTGTGCAAAGCCGTGGAACTGCTGGAGCGCCCGATACCGGAACCCATGGCCCTCGCCGCCTGAAGTGCAGCGCTGCTAGGGGAGCACCGCACAGAGAGGCACCGTCTCAGCGCTGGGCTGGCATGGCCACATAAATTTCCACACGCCGGTTTGCGGCGCGGCCCTGTGCCGTGGCGTTGCTCGCCACCGGGTTTTGCGGGCCCAGGCCCTGGGTGGTGACGCGCTGCGGCGCCACGCCGCGCGACACCAGGAAATTCTTTACCGTCAGCGCGCGGTTTTCAGAAAGCGGGTAGTTGATCGCGTCGGTTCCCGTGTTGTCGGTGAAACCGAACACCTGCACGGTTTCAGAAGGGTTCTGATTCAGGCCGGTGGCCAGGCTTTCCAGAATGGGATACATGCGCGGGTTGAGCTGCGCGCTGCCCGTGGCAAAGCCTGCATCGGCCGGCACGTTCATCTTGAGACGATTGTCCTGCGTTTGCGTGACCTGCACGCCCGTCCCCGAGGCCTGCGCCTGAGCCTGCAAGTCCTGCTTTTGCTTCTCCAGATGCTGATTCCACAAATAGCCGCCCAAGGCGCCCACTGCCGCACCCGCTACCGCGCCAGTTGCGGCGCTCTTGCCGGTGTTGCCGCCCGCCGTCAAAGCGCCGATCACAGCCCCGGCAGCGGCGCCGATGCCCGCACCGGAGGCGGTGGTTTTCTGCGACTCATTCATGTTCGCGCAGCCGCCCAGCGACAGCGCGACGAGGCTGGCGGAGAGAACGACTGCCAGGGTTTTTTGGGACTTCATGAAGGGCTCCTTGTGCCAATGTGAAGAGGTCATGCCTTGTGACAAGTTTAGACGGGTTGGGAGGCGGATGAGGAACTGTGATGTCGAATTTTCAGTCTATGCTTGAAGCATGACAGGGTAGAAAGTCATCTCATGAACCGCGCCACTCCAACATCCCCATCCCCCGGCCGAAGCGCGTCAGACCATCAACCGCACTGGACGCTGGACTGGATCGATTACCCGCGTATCCGCACCGAGTCGGTTCACGACAACGTCGAACTGTTCTATCTGCTGGCCAGCGCTTCTTTTGTCGAGTCGGGCTCGGAAACCTACACCCGTAATCTGGTCGAACATTTCGACGCCTATCCCGCTATTTCCGACTGGCTGCAGCATCAGTGGGAACCGGAGGAACTGCAGCACGGCCGCGCGCTCAAGACCTATGTGCAGACCGTCTGGCCCGAGTTCGACTGGGAGGCAGCCTACGCTTCTTTTTTCAGCGAATACTCGCGCCTGTGCACCGTCGAAGAACTTGAAGACGACCGCGCACTGGAGCTCGTCGCCCGTTGTGTGGTGGAAACCGGCACGGCCACTTACTACCAGACCCTGCGCGACTTCACTTGCGAGCCGGTTCTCAACGAACTGGCCGAGCACATTCGTGTCGACGAGGTGCAGCACTACAAGCACTTTTACCGCTACTTCAAAGAGATCAACGCCGAGCGCAATCTGTCGCGCGCACGCATTCTCGGCGCGCTCAAGCGTCGGCTGGCTGAACTGCGCACCAGCGATTCCGATATCGCGCTGCGTCACGTCTGGCTGTTCCAGCCCCACTTCGATGCAGTCGGCGATGTACCTTTCGAGCATATCTGCCAACGTCTGTACCACCATGTGGGCGCGCGGCTTCCGATGGAGCAGGCGGTGAAGATGCTGCTCAAGCCGCTGGCGCTGCCGCACCGTATGGAGCATTTGATCGAGCGGCCTTTGACCCATCTGGCGCGGCGGGTGATGGCCGCGTGAATTCGGGCGCGAAAGCCCGCCGCGAGCTTCGTGGTTTCTCCCGTTGCACAGCAGGTGGATAACGCTCCGGCACATACCCGAGCGTCCTAGTCGGGCAAAGCATTTCGCCCGCTTTCACCCTTCAGAACCACGGCCTATATTGCGATGGTCAAAGCCGCATCAGGCCCGTTCGCAGTAAGTACCGGGCGTGCAGCGCGGTCAAGTGGCTCAGATGTCCATAACAATCGAGGAGATGCAAGATGCAAAAGTCCCTGCATATCGACCCTGACAAGTGCACGGGTTGCCTGCAATGCGAGATGGCCTGCTCGTATGAAAACTACGGAATTTTCAACACCTCAAAAAGCCGCATCAAGGTGTTCGACTTCCATGAGACTGGCCGCAAGGTGCCCTACACCTGCACCCAGTGCGACGAAGCCTGGTGTCTGCACGCCTGCCCGGTAGAGGCCATCAAACTCGACGCCGCCACGGGCGCCAAGGTCGTGCTCGAAAATGTTTGCGTGGGCTGCAAGGTCTGCACCATCGCCTGCCCATTCGGCACGGTGAACTATGTCGCCGATACCGGCAAGGTGCAAAAGTGCGACTTGTGCGGTGGCGAGCCGGCCTGCGCCGAAGCTTGCCCCACTGGCGCCATCACCTATATCGATGCCAGCTGGACCGGCTTGTCGCGCATGCAGCAATGGGCCGACAAGCTGGGCAACCAGAACGCCGCGGCCTGACCGCAACCACATTGAGGAGACGACCATGACCTGGGCCGGAAAAATTCTGCGCGTGAACCTCACGCAAGGCACCATCAAGAGCGAGCCGCTGAATAGGCAGTGGGCGCGCGAGTACATCGGCCAGCGCGGGCTGGCGACCAAGTATTTCGTCGAGGAGGTCGACGCCAAGGTCGATCCGCTCTCGCCCGACAACAAGCTGATTTACGCCACCGGGCCGCTCACCGGCACCATGGCGTCCACCGGCGGGCGCTATTCGGTGATTACCAAAGGCGCGCTGACCGGCGCAATCGCCTGCTCCAATTCGGGCGGCTACTTCGGCGCCGAGCTGAAGATGGCGGGCTGGGACATGATCATCGTCGAAGGCAAATCGCCCAAGCCGGTGTATCTGTCCATCGAGAACGACAAGGCCGAACTGCTCGACGCCTCGCCGATCTGGGGCAAGACCGTGTGGGAAACCGAGCCCTGGATCAAGAACCATCACCAAGACCCGCTGATCCGCGTCAGCTCCATCGGCCGTGCGGGTGAAAACGGGGTGATGTATGCGGCCATCGTCAACGATCTGCACCGCGCCGCCGGTCGCTCGGGCGTGGGCACGGTGATGGGTAGCAAGAACCTCAAGGCCATCGCGGTGCGTGGCACCCTGGGCGTGGGCAATGTGCGCGACCCCAAGGCGTTCATGGCTGCGGTCAACGCAGGCAAAAAAGTGCTGCACGACAACGCCGTCACCGGCCAGGGTCTGCCCAAATACGGCACCCAGGTGTTGATGAACGTGATCAACGAAATCGGCGCCCTGCCCACGCGTAACCACCGCGACGTGCAATTCGAAGGCGCGAAAGACATCTCCGGCGAGGCCATGCACGAGCCGCGCAAAACCGATGGCAAGCCCAATCTGGTCACCAACCAGGCGTGCTTTGGCTGCACCATCGCCTGCGGCCGCATCAGCAAGATCGACGAACACCATTTCAGCGTCGAGAACAAGCCGCAGTATTGGGGCGCATCGGGCGGTCTGGAATATGAAGCCGCCTGGGCGTTGGGCTCGGCCAACGGCGTGAGCGACCTCGAGGCACTGACCTACGCCAACTTCCTCTGCAACGAAGACGGCATGGACCCCATCACTTTCGGCGCCACCGTGGGCGCGGTGATGGAGCTGTACGACATGGGCCTGCTGACCAAGGAACAACTCGGCGTGGAAGCGCCATTCGGCTCGGCCAAGGCGCTGACCTACTTCGCCGAAATCACCGCCCGCGGCGAGGGCTTCGGCAAGGAACTGGCGCTGGGCAGCAAACGCCTGACGGCCAAGTACGGCCACCCGGAACTGAGCATGAGCGTCAAGGGCCAAGAGTTCCCGGCCTACGACTCGCGTGGCATTCAAGGCATGGGTCTGGCCTACGCGACCAGCAACCGCGGCGCCTGCCATCTGCGCGGTTACACGGTGGCTTCGGAAGTGCTGGGCATTCCGGTCAAGACTGACCCGCTCGTGGCCGACGGCAAACCCGAACTGGTCAAGGCGTTTCAGGACGCCACCGCCGTGTTCGACTCTGCCGGCATCTGCCTCTTCACCAGTTTCGCCTGGACGCTGGCCGACGTGCAGCCGCAGCTTGCCGCCGCCTGCCTGGAAGAGTTCACCATGGACGAGTTGAACACCATAGGCGAGCGCATCTGGAACATGGAGCGCGACTACAACAACCGCGCGGGCTTCACCGCCAAAGACGACACCTTGCCGCCGCGTCTGCTCAAAGAGCCCGCCAAGACCGGCCCGGCCAAGGGGCTGACCAACAAGCTGCCCGAGATGCTGCCCCGGTATTACGAGCTGCGCGGCTGGACTCCGGAAGGCACGCTCAAGCCCGAAACCCGCACGCGGCTCGGGCTTTGACTGGAGCCCCCTCCCCACGCGTGGGGAGGGTTGTGCACCCACCACCTCCCCTACGGTTTGGGGGGATGGTGGACGGCGTGAGATCGGCTCGGAATCGAGGCAGACCCCATGAAACATCACATCATCATCGGTAACGGCCCCGCGGGTGTCGTTGCTGCAGAAACCCTGCGCAAGCACAGCGCCACCGAAGACACCATCACCCTGATCGGCGACGAAGAAGGGCCGCCGTATTCGCGCATGGCGATTCCCTACCTGCTGCACGGCGACATCACCGAGCGCGGCACCTGGCTGCGCAAAGACCCGCAGCACTTCAGGCAGATCGGCGTCAGCCAGCGCCATGCGCGGGTGAAGTCGCTCGACGCGGCGCGCAAAACCCTCACCCTCGAATCCGGTGAAACGCTGTCCTTCGACACCCTGCTGATCGCCACCGGGTCCACGCCGACGCTGCCGCGCATTCCCGGCATTCACGCTCAGCGGGTGCATACCTGCTGGACACTGGAAGACGCCCGCGCCATCACCCAGTTCGCCGTGCCCGGCGCGCGGGTCATCCAGCTCGGTGCGGGCTTCATCGGCTGCATCATCATGGAAAGTCTGGTGCGCCGCCGGGTGCAGCTCACCGTGGTGGAAATGGGCGACCGCATGGTGCCGCGCATGATGGGCGAAACCGCCGGCGGCATGATCCGCGACTGGGTGCAGGGCAAGGGCGTGACGGTGCACACCGGCGCGCGCATCGAGTCCATCGAATCCAACCCCAGCGACATAGCCGCCCCGCTGGCCGTGCGCCTGTCCACCGGCGAACGTCTGCCCGCCGATCTGGTGATTTCGGCGGCCGGCGTCAAGCCCAATATCGGTTTTCTCGAAGGCTCTAGCGTGCATTGCCTGCAAGGCGTGCTCACCGATGAACACCTGCAGACCAATGTTCCCGGCATCTTTGCCGCTGGAGATTGCGCCGAGGCGTTCGACATGCTTTACGGCAAGCCGATGGTCAGCGCCATCCAGCCCAACGCGGTCGATCAGGCTTATGTCGCAGCCATGAATATGGCCGGTCGGCGCACCCAGCTGCGCGGAGTGACGCAGATCAACGTGCTCGACACCCTGGGACTAATCTCCAGCAGCTTCGGCCAATGGCAGGGCGTGAAAGGAGGGCAAGGCGTGGAGCTGACCGACCGGGCAGGATACAAACACCTCAGCCTGCAATTCGAGGGCGATGTGATGGTGGGCAGCAACAGCATCGGCACGACGCAGCACATCGGCGTATTGCGCGGCTTGGTCGAAGGCCGGGTCAAGCTCGGCGCCTGGAAAGACCGCCTGCTGGCCGACCCCACCCGCCTGATGGAAGCCTACCTCGCCAGCGCGCAGGCGCAAGACCGTCGCGGCGATACGGTGCATCATTGAAGGCGAGTCACTCCCTCATGGATGCGCCCACCTCATCCCCTCTTGCCCAGGCTCAGCCTCAGACTGGCGTGCAAATCACGCTCAAGCTGATGGCCACCTTGACGGACTATCTGCCGCAGCCGCGGCAGGGCCATCAGATCACACTCAACATCGCGCCGGGCACCACCATTCAAGACGTGGTGGAGCGCTTTCGCCTGCCCTGGAAGCTGGTGCATCTGGTTCTGGTGAATGGTGTTTATATCGCGCCCGACCAGCGCGACACCCGCGTGCTACAGGAAGGTGAAACCCTGGCGATCTGGCCGCCCGTCGCTGGAGGCTGAGCACACTTCATGTACGGCCTAGGCGCCCCTGCTCATTGCGAACTCGATATGGCCATCACCCGCAGCGCGTTTGCGCGGCAGCTGACGATGGCGTTCCCCACTCTGCGCGCCGACGGCCCACAGGCTTACTCAGGGCATGATGCAGGTTGCGACTGGCACATCCGCCTGCATCCTGCCGAGCCCACCCGGCTGGGGCTGATCGTGCTCGAACGCTGGCTGGCCGAGGTGTCGCTCACTGCCGCAGACCCCGCCAAGCGCAGGGCGTGGTGGCAGCAGTTCACCGCCCATTTTCAAAAAGGCGGGGGGTAGCGCCCATCAAGCTCTGCGCATCAAGCTGCACCTGCTCGGCGCTTCGCAGAATGTCTTGCAGAATCTGCGGCACCTCGAAAACCGCCCGGTTGCGATACGCGGCCACGCGCGCGCGGCTCGCGGCAAGATCGTCGAGAAACGCGGGCAGCGCCGCCTCGATGCCGCGAAAGCTTGGCAGCACCAAGCCGAAGCCATTTTCACGCACCCAATCGGTGTTGTAGCGCTCCTGCGGCATAGTCCACGCGTTGCGCGTGACGATCACCGGCAGGCCCAGATGCAGCGCCTCGCTCAAGGAACCGGGGCCCGGCTTGCCGATGAAAAAATCGCCCAGCCGCATCACCTCGGCCACGGCGCTGGTAAAGCCCATCACATGGCGCGGCGCGGTAGTCGGCAAGGCGCGCAATTTGGTCGCCAGCTTGGCGTTGTGACCGCACATGAAAATGAGTTGAACATCGGGCAGGCGCTCGGCGATGGCCAGCATGCTGCGCGAGCCGTGCCCCCCGAACATCACCACCCCCACCGGACGCTGCGGATCAAAACCCATGGCCTGCAGACTGGCCGCCCGGTCGAAATCTACCGGCTCGGCGTAGAAATCGGGGCGAATGATCATGCCCGAGGTCGCATGCACTTTCTCGGCATCGAACCCGGCCTGCAAAGCCTGCTGCACGGCATGCGCCGAGCCGCAGATGAGGTGTTGGTCTTGCCCCTGTTCCATCCAGAAATGAGGCGGGAAATCGGCCAGATCGGTCAACAGGGTCACATAGGGCACGCCGGGCAAAGTGGCCGTCAGGCTCTCGAACAGCGAACGGTTGAAATTGGGAATCAGCGACACCACCAGATCGGGCTCGGTGCGCAGCCAATGCAGCTTGAGAATTTTGAGCAGGGTGGGATGCAGCAGCCGCAACGCCCCTTGCAGCAGCTTGAGTTCGTGCCGCAGGCCGATGGTGAGGCCGCGCGCCAATCGGGCGTTGTAATAGTCTTCCGGAGAGAAGGTGTATTTGCGTAGCGTGCCCTGCGGGTCGAGCACGTCGGTGAGGTTGACCAGCCGAACCTGCCAAGGCAAACCCGACTGCGCAATGCTTTTTTCCAGGGCCAGAGCCGAGGCGCGGTGGCCGCCTCCGGCGTTGAAATAAATCAGATCGATGTTTTTTGTGGGCATGATGTTTTGCAGCGAACCCGAAGATATCTACTTCATGTGACGAAATTACCACGTCATGGTTTCACGGTGCAGCGGTAATTTTGTAAATTTCGCGCAGTCCGGATTGAGAAAGTGCGCAAAATCAGGTTCCATATCGTGTGATGACGGAAATAAATCCGCTCTTCAGCCCCTTAGGAATATTGTGCAGAACGCTTTGCCGGTTTTACTCGCGACCGAGCAGACCCGCTTGGATGCGCCGGGCTGCTGAAGCCTGAAACGGCTTTAGGTTCCGTTTCAGCCCTTGAGGTTTTCCCACTGCAACACGGCGCCCGCCGGGGTGTCGGCGCGCAGGCGCTGGCCGATGACGGCATCCAGCTCGGCGGCGGGAATGCCGCTGGCGGGGCGGCGCAGTTGCAGGTGTTCGCGCTGCAGCACGGCGTCTGCGGGCAGGGCCGTGGCCAGCACCACGCTGCGGCGGGCCACGGCGCGCACGTCGATCTCGTCAGGCCGCGGGGCCTTGATGCCGTCGCCCAGCATGGTCTCGATGCGGCGGATGTCGCGCGCCAGCGCGGCGAACTCGGCCGGTTCGCTGGAAGCGCGATGGTCGGGGCCGGGTAGATTGCGGTCGAGGGTGATGTGCTTTTCGATTACGCAGGCGCCCAGGGCCACGGCGGCAAGCGCGGCGGCATTGCCCAGGCTGTGGTCGGAATAGCCGGTGGGCAGGCCGGTCTCAGTGCGCAGGGTGGCGATGGCGCGCAGATTGAGCGCGTCATCCGGCGCGGGGTAGGCGGAGGTGCATTGCAGCAGGGTGAGCGCAGAGGCCCCCACGCTCGTGCTTTGCCCTCGCTGCCCCCCGAGGGGGCTGCCCCCCCCGCCTTGGGGCGGCCCGGCAGCGGGGTCAGGCGTGTCTTCGCAGAGGGGTGAACCATATAGCGCCCACGCCGCCCGTACCCAGCCGACGGCCTGCTTGACTTCGGCCAGGGTGGCCATGCCGGTGGAGAGAATGAGCGGCAAGCCGGTGGCGGCGGCCTTGGCGAGCAGCGGGCGATTGACGATTTCGCCGGACGAAATTTTCAGCCGCCGCACGCCGAGGCTGACCAGCAGATCGACCGCGTCTTCCGAGAACGGGGTGGACATGAACTCGATGCCCACGCGCGCGCAATGCGTGGCGATGATCCGGTGTTGCTCGGCGCTGAGTTCGAGCTTGCGCAGCATGGCGAATTGATCGGTCTCGCCGGTGGCGCCTTGCTGGTAGGCGGCGGTGGCGGTGCCGGGCAGCGCGAGGTCTTCGGCGCGGAAGGTCTGAAACTTGACCGCGTCGGCCCCGGCGGCGCGGGCGGCGTCGACCAGTTGCAGCGCGAGGTCGAGTTGGCCGTTGTGGTTGACGCCGGCTTCGGCAATGAGCAAGACGCGGTTGTTGGGCATGTCAGTTCCGCACGGCCGTCCCGAAGGAACTGACACCCCCTCAGGGGGAGGCGAGCGTAGCGAGTCAGGGGGTTGTTTCATTCTAGGTTCCGGAGTTCTGCCGGGCATAGTGCCACTCGGCCAGGGCGAAGTCGTCGGCGGTGTCGATATCCACCGAGCGTTGCGGCGGCATGGCGTAAGCCGCTACGGGCACGCTCCACAGGCCGTGCTGCGCGGCGTGAGCCAGGGCTTCGCGCCGCCAGACGTAGATCGAACCATTGAGCGCCCAGACTTTGGGCGCTTGTTGCCGCGCACCCAGTCCGCCGCCCTTGCTGATGCTGACGCTGCCGTCGGGCTGCTCTTCGACGAGGTTGAAATAGGGGTTGAAGCCGCTGTCGAACACGCTGAGCACCAGCCCCGGCGCGTCCGGGGCGGCGGCGCGGGCGAGGCAGCCGTCGAGATCTGCGGGGATGCGCAGCGGCGAGGTGGGTTGCAGATCGACGATGCGGGTGATGGTCTGACCCTGCGCTTCGAGATAGGCCACGAGGTGTTCGATGACCGGAAGTTTGGGGGTGTCGTCGCGCGCCAGTTCCGCCGGGCGCAGATAAGGCACCACGGCGCCTGCCTCGCGGGAGATGCGCGCGATCTCTGGGTCGTCGGTGGACACATACACGGCGCTGATGGCGGGGTGCTGCAGCGCAAAGCGGATGCTGTGCGCGATAAGCGGCAGGCCCGCGAAGGGCAGGATGTTCTTGCCCGGCAGCCCTTTGCTGCCGCCGCGGGCGCAGATCGTGGCGATGGTGGTCATGGGCTCAGGCCGGGGTGGTTGGGGTGAGGTGTGGATGGGCTGCGAGCAGGGCCAGCGCCTGCTCGCTCACTTGGTCGGCGGCGGTGTTGGGCGCCCCCACGCTCGGGTTTTGCCCTCGCTGCCCCCCGAGGGGGTCATCCCCACCCCGGCCCTGCCCACAAGTGGAGAGGGAGCGGCCACTCCTCCCCCACGGCGTGGGGGAGGTTGGGAGGGGGAGACGCCCGCCTTGGAGCGGCCCGGCGGCGGGGCCGTCGCGGACGGCTGCGCGCTTCATGCTGGGCTGCGCGAGCAGGGGGGACAGCGTCTGCGGCAGATCGGTCAGGTGACACGCGGCATCGGCCACGCCCAGCGCGAGATAAGGTATCGCGGGCGCGGCGATGGAATCGAGCAGTTGCAGCACGCGCTTGCCCGCCAGATGGGCTTCGAGGGCGACGGTGGAGGTGCCGGTGATGACCGCGTCCACCGCGTGCAGCAGCGGGTGCAGCGGCTCGGACGGTAGGGACAGGCGGAGTTGCGGGTCGTCGTGCCGAGCAGGCAGGGTTTGCGAAGGGTGCGGCCGCACGATGAGGGTCCAGTCGGGATGCGCGCGCACGCTGTCGAGGCAAGCCTGCAGCACGCGTTCGGGCAGGCGCGGGTCGCCGCGGCGACCGGGAGAGGCCGGATGCGTGGCGGGCTCGGGCTGGAGCGCGAGCAGGATGAGGCGTTGCGGTGGGGCGCCCAGCTCGGCGCGCAGCGCGATTCCTGCCGCGCGGGTTTGCGGGGCATTGAGGGCGTCGAAGGCCGGGTTGCCGGTGACGGCGATGCGTTCGGGCGGCCATCCGGCCCGGACGAGGTTGTCGCGCACGGCTTCAGACAGCACGCAGACCCGGCTGGGATAGCGCTTGCGCGCGGCGAAGGCATCGCCTGGCAAGGCGAATAGGTCGAGCATGACCAGGCTGGGAATACCGGCCTCAGTGGCGGCAACGACCGCGGCAGATTCGCTGCGTGGTGAATTGGTCGCCAGCACCAGATCGGGCTGCAGATGGGCAACGATGCGGCGAAAAAAATGCAGCGGGTGGAAGCCTTGCCGACCTTTCGCCGCGAGCAGCGCATCGGCTGCGGCAACGCCGAGTTGCTGCCGCAGATCCCAGGCGTTGATGCCCAGATACGCCACGGTTTCGGCTTCAAGAATGTCGGGATGGGTGTTGCCCGGCTGCAGTGCGCGGCCCAGTGCCAGGGCCTGAGCTTGTTCTTCGGGCGATAGCAAGTGCAGCAGATCGGCGTACCCCAGCGGAGCCTCGCCGGCGTCGCGTGCCACGCGGGCCGCGGTGGTGAGAGCCAGCAGGGTGATGTCGAGATCGGGCTGCCGTGAGCGCAGGGCGCGCAGCACTGGCAGCATCATGGCGATGTGACCGCCGCCATAGGCCACGGCGAGGATGCGCTGCGCCCGGCTCATGCGGGAATCTCGGGCTCGAACTGCTGCGCCCACAGTTCCAGCGCGGCCAGCGCGCGCAGTTCGCGGGTGTGGTTCGCCGCGCCCGAGACATGGTCGTCGAAAAGCTTGCGTACCGTGTCGGCTTCGAACAGCCGCGCGCCGAGCGCCTGCGGGGCGAACAGCAATTCGGCCAGCCAGGCCTTGCGCGGCCCGCGAAACCACTCGCCGATGGGGACGGTGAACATCTGCTTCTTGCGGTGCGCGAGGTCGGCGCCGATGAGGGGCTCGACCGCGCGTTTGAACCAGTGCTTCTTGTCGCAGTCCTTCAGCTTGGTGTCGCCGGGCGCGCGGAAGGCGAACTCCATCATGCGCCAATCGAGAAAGGGCGTGCGCGCCTCCAGTGACACCGACATGCCCATGCGGTCGGGCTTGACGAGGTTGTTGCCGGGCAGCAGCAACATCATGTCCAGAAACAGCATCTGGTTGACGCGGTCGAAGTGCGACGCCTGCTCGAACCAGGGCGCGGCTACGTCGCGCTCGCTGTCCACATCGGCCAGCTTGGCGCGCAGCCAGGGCTGCAGCAGCGCCGCACGGGCTTGCGCGCCGAACAGGCCGGTGTGCTCCACGTAGTGCCGCGCGAAGTCGGCCGCGGGCAGGTCGCGCAGCGCGGGGTCGGCCATGAAGCTGGCGTATTTGTCGTAACCGGCGAACAGCTCGTCGCCGCCGTCGCCGGTAAGCACGACTTTCACATCCTGAACGGCGAGTTGGCTGACGCTGCGCGTGGGCATGAACGAGGCGTCGCCGTGCGGCTGGTCGCAGTGCCATAGCACGCGGGCCCAGTCGTCGAGCATGTCGGGCTGCACGATGCGCTCGCGGTGCGTGGCGCCAAAGCGCTGCGCGGCCTCGCGGGCGTAGGGCGATTCGTCGTAGCGCGCATCGGGAAAGCCGATGCAGAAGGTGCGCGCAGGTTCGCGCACATGCCGCGCCATGAGCGCCACGACGGTGCTGGAATCGACCCCGCCCGAGAGAAAGGCGCCGAAGGGCACGTCGGCGCGCAGCCGCAGGCGCACCGCGTCGTCGAGCAGGTCGAGGAATTCTTCCTGCCACGCGCTGAAGGTTTGCGGCACGGGTGTCTGCTCCGCCAGGCTCCACCAGCGGCGGGCGTGGCTGCCGGCGCCATCGACAGTGAGCACCGTGCCCGGCATGACGTGGCGCACGCCCGCGAACAGGGTGAAGGGCGGCGGAACGTAGTTGTAGGCGAGGTAGTGCTGCAGCGCGGGCAGATCGAGCGTCGACCGGCCCGGCAGCGCGGCGAGCACGGCCTTGATCTCGGAGCCGAACAGTACCTGCCTGCCGTCGTCGTGCACGAACAGCGGTTTGACGCCGATGCGGTCGCGCACCAGATGCAGCCGAGGGTTTTCGGGATCGCGCCCGTCCCAGATGGCGATGGCGAACATGCCATTGAGCCGCGGCAGGAAGCCCAGCCCTTCGCGTTCAAACAACCGCAGCAAGACCTCGGTATCGCTGTGATCGGAGTGGAAGCGCACGCCCCGGCGCTGCAGTTCGGCGCGCAGTTCCACGTGGTTGAAAATCTCGCCGTTCTGCACCAGGGCGATTCGCCCGTCGTCGCTGACGAAGGGCTGGTGCCCACCGGCGAGGTCGATGATGGAGAGCCTTCGGTTGCCAATCGTCACGCCTGGAGCGGTGAAGGCGCCGCTGTCATCCGGGCCGCGATGGACGAGGCTGGCGTCCATCGCGGCGAGGGTTTGGTCGCGGAGAACGCGGCCGGTACGGTCGAAAAATCCATAAATTCCACACATGGCGGGATTGTCGCGCTTTGACGGCGCGGGTCAGTTTGACGGGTCAGTTGGCGTTGCGCCGGAACAGTTGCACCACGGTGAGGCCGATGATGCGCAGATCGACCAGCAGGCCGTGGTGTCTTGCATAGTCGAGATCGGCCTGCAGCCGTTGCTGCGGCGTGGCGCTCGAGCGGTAGAGGGCCTGCGCCAGCCCGGTGATGCCGGGGCGCACGCTGTGGCGTAGCGCCCATTGTTCCTCGGTGTAGTTGGCGCGCTGCGCTGGCACGTCGGGCCGTGGGCCGACCAGGCTCATGTCACCGCGCAACACGTTGAGCAGTTGCGGCAGTTCGTCTATGCTCGTGCGCCGCAGGATGCGGCCGACGCGGGTGATGCGGGGATCGTTTTGCGCGGTGCTGTGCGATCCCCGCTGCGCGGCGTCCACCACCATGCTGCGGAATTTGTAGAGCTTAAAGGGCTGCGTGCCCCGTCCCACGCGGGTCTGGGCGAACAGCACCGGGCGGCCGGAGTCCAGCCACACGGACAGCGCCGCCGCGAGCAGCACGGGCGAGAACAGCAACAGCGCCAGCAGCGCCAGCACGATGTCGAACAGACGTTTGGCCACGGAGGTTCAGCGCAACATCAACGTTGGCCCAGACTCTGGGCGACGCGGGTGATGAGATCGACGGCCAGCAGCCGATCGTTCTCGATCTCGGCGGGCTCGCGCTGCGCCAGCACCTGCACGGCATGATGCAGACGATGGATTTCTTCGGCGTAGATGGCCCGCCAGTCGGAATCGGGGGCTTCGATGCGCTCGCGGTTGAAGGTGCGCGACAGAATCACGCTGGTCGAACCCAACCGCAGATGCTCGCCCAGCACCACGCGTCCGGGAAGCAGGCCTTCGTCCAGCCGGGCGATGCCGCCGAAGCCGAAGCGTTTGCCCTGCTGCTGCGCCACGGCGGCGACGCGATCGACCACGCCGTCCGCCAGCGGCTGGAACATGAACCGCAGGCCCAGTTCTCGGTGCAGATCGTTGAGACCGACGTAGATTTCGTCCAACGCGTCCAGACCCGCCCACTGCGGCAGGCTTTGCAGCGCATTGCGGGTTTCGAGCAGGGCGATGGTCTGGGCACGACCGGCCACCAGGGCGACGAACTGAGCCACGGCGTCGGCACTGCGGAACATCGGCAGCATGAGGTGGCTGGCGCCGCTGGCGATGGCCAGATCGATCTCGTTGGCGCTGGCCTCATGCAGGGGATTGATGCGCACGATCAGCGCCGCCTTCGGCACGGCCTGACGCACGCGGGCCACGTCCTGCGGAACATGGTCGGAAATGAAGGTGCCCAAGCCGCCCTGGCGCTCCTGCTTGCCGTGCTGCTCCAGATCGACCATGATGCGCGATACGCCGCAGCCCACGGCGAAAGCGGCAAAGTCGGGATCGTTGGTGATTTGGATGAAGTCCATCTTGAGCAAGGTTCAGGCAGCGCGGCGTAGCCGACGGGAAGTGTAGCGATCGCGCACCAGCCGTCCCAGCGGATCGAAGCGCAGCAAGGCCCACACGCCAGCTGCGAACAGCACCGCGGCCAAGGCCAGATCCAGCGCCCAGGGCAGCGGCATCAATCGCAGCGCAGCGCCTGCCGCCGCCAGCACCAGCAGCGCCGCCAGCAGCACTCCCGCGTTGCGCCACTGCGCATCGGCCTGATGCCGCGCCAGCCGCCACCACAGCACCGCGGTGGCCGCCCCCCAGGCGGCGCCATACGCCGCCAAGCCGCGCCAAGACGTGACCGGCAGCAGGGCGCCAGCGAGGGCGAGCGCGGCGAGCCCCGCGCCGTAACCCAGCACCTGATCGGCGATACGGCGGTGGCTGTTTAGCCGCGTGGCCAGTACCAGTTGCGCAGCCTGCAGCGGCAACAACAGCAAGATCCAGCGCATGGCTTCGGTGATCTGCTGCTGCGCCTCGGCGGTCATGCGGCCCCAGCCGAACAGCAGGCGAATGACGCCCGGCGCCGCCACCATGCCCGCCAGCGCGATGAGAGCGGAAAGCCACAGCATCGCCCGCAGCCATTGGCGCGTCTCCAACTGCGCGCGGGCGGAATCGCCCTGGCTTTCCGCAGCGCTCAGACGCGCCAGCGCCAGCGCCGAAGCGACCGCGAAAACGGTATGCAGCGGCAACTCGCCCACCCGCTGCGCATACTGAAACACCCCGAGTTGCCCCGGCCCCGCATCCGACATCAGGGCGCGCGCCGCCAGGGTGTAGAGCACCGTCAGCCCGGAGGCCGCGAGCGCCAGAGCGAGCGCGTGCAGGCTGGCGGCGTCCGGCCAGGTGCGGCCCGGTGCCGCTGCGGGCAGCGCGGCGCGACTGGCCCTGCGCATCAGCAGCAGTCGCGCCAGCGCCGCGATCACCACCCCGCCGGCCACCCAGGCGAACTGGCCGGTTTGCGCCGCAACGATCAGTCCGCCGATCAGTCCGAGGTTGAACACCACCTGGCCCGTGTACTGCCACTGCAAGCGCCCCTGGGCCTGCAGCATGGCGTTACCCACCATCGCCACCGCCCCGGCAGGCAGGGCGACCAGGGCCGACCACCCCAGCGTCTGCGCCGCCAGCGCCGCCTCCGGTGCATTCAGCCCGGGGGCGAGCAGATGCACGATCGCAAGCCGCTCCCACCACACGACCATGCCCGCCAGGATGAACAGCAGGGCAGCCAGCCGCGACCAGCGCGCGCCCTCCGCCGAGATATGCGCCGCACCGCGCCCGGCCATGCGCGGCACCATCACGGCCGGAATGGCCGCCCCCCACAGCAGACTCACCGCGAGATCGGGAAAGGACAGCACCACCAGCGCGGCGTCGGCGTGGCCGCTCAGGCCGAATTGCGTGGCCACCACCACGTCACGCACCAGCCCCAGCAGGCGGCTGGCCGCCAGAAGCAGCAGGCTGAGCGAGAAAATACGCAACATCGACATGGACGGGCATTGTGCCTGCGACAGCCTCCTAGGCCGATGGGAAACACAAGGGGGCTTTACGCGCTCATCGAAGTATGTCTATAATTCCGCTCTTTAGCGCCCGTAGCTCAGCTGGATTAGAGTACTTGGCTACGAACCAAGGGGTCGTGGGTTCGAATCCTGCCGGGCGCACCAGTTTTATCAAGCAAATCAAGGCATTAGAGAACAAGCCCACACTAACAATGTGGGCTTTTTTTCGCCTGTTGAGGGGTGTATTTCCCCCGGATTCCCCTTAGATTCCCCCAAACTGCACCAAAGCAACCCCGTGCTGGACACCCCTGGATTCCCCCTCCATGAGGATGCGGTTGTCGGGCCGGAGCCTGTTGCGCTTCGCCTATCCCGATGAGCGTGGACGACTCGGCATCCCCAGAGTAGGATGCAATCCTATTGATTTGTTTGGAGGTCACGATGCGAACCACGCAACAACTGAGCATCACCCTGCCGAATGACATGGCCGATGTGGTTAAAACCAAGGTGCGTACCGGCGAGTACGCCAGCGAAAGCGAAGTCATCCGTGATGGTTTACGGGCGCTGCTGGCACGGGACCGCGCCGTCGCTAGCTGGCTGCAGCAGCAGGTCGGACCGGCCTACGACGCACTCAAGGCAGACCCATCCCGCGCCGTGACGGTGGACCAGGTGCGCGCCCGCCTTGCCGCAGAACATGCCAAGGCCCGATGAGGTATCGCGTTGTCTTCACCCCTGAAGCCGAGGAACAGCTTGCAGCGCTGTATGGCTACATTGCCGCTGCCGCTTCACCCGACATCGCAGCGCGTTATACCGAGGCGATCGTGAGCTACTGCGAAAGTCTGTGCACGTTCCCCCTTCGCGGCACGATGCGCGACGACATCCGGCCTGGCCTGCGCATCACCCACTACAAAAAGCGCACCGTGATTGCGTTCGATGTAGAAGCCGATCAAGTCTCCATCATGGGCGTGTTCTACGGTGGCCAAGATTACGAAGCCCTCTTGCAGAATGACTCCGAAGACGGCTCGACGCAGGACACCTCCTGATCAATACGCTGGGCCGCCCCCAGTGTTTCTCAGCCCCCGATGCCCGGCCCGCTGCGCTGCCGCTGCCGGGTAGCGATCGCCACATCCCCCATGAACCCGGCATAACGCCCGCCGAGCACCTTGCGGCTGTGCGCGTTGGCGGCGGCCGCGTCCCCGCCCTGGCGCTCGATGCGCTCCATGCCGGTCATCCACCGCGCCACGGCCTGCTGCCGTGCCTGCGCCGTGGCCGCGTTCTGCCAGGCGTGCAGCGCCGCATCCACCTCCGGGAATGTTGGCTGCCCGGCGGCCTTGGCGTGCCCGCCGTGTGCCAGTAGCTCGGCGGCGGCCTCAAACTGCCCGGCGCGTGCCAGTATCTCGGCCACGCGCTGCTGCCGCTGCCTGGCCTCTGCATCCATCTCCGCCTGAGTGACGGGCCGCACCACAAAGGGCGACGGGCGCTCCTGCTGCATCTTCGCCCGCTCGTCGGCCACGACGTGCTGCAAATCAGCATCCTCCACCTCGATCCCCAGCCGCACCGCCTGCCTGGCGGCGCGTTCCCGGAATTCGGCGCTGCCGGTGATGTCCACCTTGCCGCCGAACTTCTGCGCCGCCATGCGCAAGGCGGCTTCCAGGCTTTCGTCGCTCTTGTCGTGCATCACGATGCGCGGCCCGGTGTCGGTGAACTTCTCCCGCCCGTCCGCGCCCCGATACAGCACAAGCTGCCGCCGGGTGTCGATCTGCGCATCAAACCCGGCCAGACTGAGCTTGCGCAGCGGGTCGAGTTCTTCCCCTTCGATGCCGTCCATGGCTTTGTTCTTGTGGCGCTGCTCGCGATAGCGAATGCCGCGCAGCGCGGCATTGGCCGCTTCATCACCACGCTCGGCCTCACGCTCCAGCCACTTGCGCCAGACCTCCTGTTTCGGCAATCGCGCCGAGAGCGCCTTGCGCTCTGCCGCCTGGCGCTTCTGCAAGGCTTCACGTTCCTGCGCTGCTCTGAGCGCCCACAGCGACTGCACCACCGCCAGCGGCTGGCCGGTCTGCCGTGCCTGCTCGGGCAGGGCCTTGCGTTCCTGCCGCAGCATGCTGGCCAACTCCTGCCGCTGCGCGCGGTGCTGCTGCACCAGCGCCGCCCGCTGTGCAGGCCGTGCCTGCCGGGCCGTGTCCTGCTCAGCCTTGAACCGCCCGGCCAGCGCCTTGCGTGCCGCTGCCCGCTGCGCCCGCCGCGCCGTGCGTTCCTCCGATTCCACCCCGCGCCGGGCGCTCTGCCCGGTGCCCAGTGCCTTGTCCGCGTCGAGCGCCTTCTGATAGGACACCCCCGCTGCGGGGAGCGGCCCCTGTGGCGGCTGATACGCCCCCAGGCGCTTCTCCAGCGCCGCCTTGCTCGCCCAGCGCCCCATCTGCGACGCCTTGGCCGCCAACACTCGCCCATCGTCCATCGTGGTGGTGATGACCATGCCCGATCCCTTAGGCTGGATCGCCAGCCCATAGCGCGCCGCCTGCTGATGCACCCGCTCCCAGGTCGCCCCCGGCGTGTCGATGACGGCTTTGATCGCCTTGGCTGGCCCGCCTGCCGCCCATTCCTGGAACGATAGCGCGCCGCCCTCCCGGTGCGCTGCCGCCGCTGCGCCGGGGGAGAGGTGCGGGCCGTCCTGGCCGATGCCGCGCGCCCTGCGCTCGGCGCGGCTCAGGCGCGTGATGCTGCCGTCCTGCACGACGTGCGGGCCGGGGCTGTGTCGCCATCCCTGCTGCACCTCGATCTCACGCATCGCGCGGTCGAGAATCAGCCAGTCGCGCCGGGGCACCTCTGCCGTGCGCCCGTCGGCATGCACCCGGTTCACGACCAGGTGCACATGGTCATGCTCGGTGTCACGGTGAATGGCCCACACCGCCTGATGCCCCTCGAAGCCCAGGGCCTTCATGACATGCGCGCACGCCTGCTGCATTTGCTTGGTCGTGGGATGCTCAGCACCCTGCCAGGCCAGCACGGCGTGATAGACCGGGCTGCTGCGGCCCGGCCTACGGGCAGCGGCGGCTGTGGCATCGAGGATGCCCACGGCCAGCGCACGATCTTGCGCATCTGACAAAGGGCAGTCCAGTCCGAGCGTGCCCATCTCCGGGCGCGGCTCGTCGGCCTGCTCTGGGTTGTCGCGGGCGATATAGCGCACTGCTTCGCCAAAGCCCCGCGCCGGGGACTTACGGGCGATGACCTTGGCGAGCATGCGCCATCTCCTCGATGCTGCGCACCGCGCGCTGCCAGTCGGCCAGCGCCTGCGCCGTGGGCTGTGCCGACAGTGCCCCCTGTGCGCTCAGATGCTTGAGCAGCCCCCCTTGCCGCCGCAGTTCGGCTTGCAGGCTTTGTAGCCGGGGCAGATAGACATCACCGCCCAGGGCCTTGGTGCGCAGGTAGGCGCTGACCGTCAGCAGGGCGGCATCGGCAGCCTGGCGGATCAGCATGGCTTCTTCGGGCGTGACGCGCAGCGTCAGCATGGCACTGCGCTCACGCATGGCGGTCATGCTCCCCGATGAACTTGGCCTGCGTCTCCGGCGGCATCTCCAGCGCCTTGCGGAAGATGTAGTCGTCGTCGGACTCGTCGAACCGCTGGTCGGAGTAGTCCGCCCAGTCGGGCAGGATGGTGTTGGCGAACTTGGAGTGCTGAACCGGTTTGCCCGCCGGGACAGGCTTGGCCTTTGGGCCGCGCAGCGAGCGGGGCGCAGCAGGTCGCGAAGCATCTGCCGCGCCCCGCTCAGGCGGTGTGGCCCTGGACGGTGCATCGCTCCTGGCACCTAGCTGCGTTGTCTCAGAGGTCGGCTTGGCAGGTTGCTCTGCCGGTGCCGGTGTCTGCTGTGCGATCTGCTCCGGGAGTGCGCGATGAATGGCTGCTTCCAGCACCGCCGGGCGCACCTCCAGACCGGGTGCAATCAAACGTGCATAGCGAGCGATGGAAATGCCACGGCTTCGCAGCTCGCGGATGTCGTCGATGTGGGCGCGCACGAACGTATCGCAAAGTGCGCTTGCGCCGGTGCGCTTGGCTTTCAGTTGTTGCGTCAAATCGGCAGCAGCTTTGAGCCGGTCGAGTGGCGTTGATTTTTTGACCATCATCTACTCCTTTTGTGTGAGTCACGCAGTGCCGAACGCGGCAAAACTCGGGTGTCGGGCGCAGCCTGACCAGGTGGCCGGGATGCACAGCGCGCAAGCGCCGTGTCATACCCGGCCCTACCTTGCCCCTGTTCACATGACTCTGCGACGCGGGGACAAGCTGTGCCCTCTTTGACTCTGCTTGGCGCGTTCATTTGCCGTCCTCGTCGGTCTTTCGGTCGGGACAGTTGCGCGCATCCGTGCGGCCCGGCATGGTGCGGTGTCCAGGGTTGACACTGCGCCACAGCAAGGGATGCCCGGCCTGGCATTGCGGCGTGCGGTTGCCGGGACGCGGCAGGGTGGACAGAGACCGGCAATCCCAGCACCAGCGCACACGCTCGATCAGGGCCTTTGCCTGCACACTAGTGGCGTCTGTTGCATCGGGTAGCTCGGGTCTCGTCCACCGCGCAGGCCACGCTTGCGGATAGCTCTGCGGCCTGCCAATCGGCTCGACGGTCGCCAGCACGGTCAGCAGCCCGTCGGGGCGCTGCACGATCCACAGATCAGACTGCGCGGCGTCGATCAGCGCCAGCTCGTGCCAGCGAACGCCGGGATACCCGCTGTGCTCTTTCAGCAGGTCGGCCAGGCGCGGGGCGATGCCGCTGCTGGCGTCGTTAGCTGGTGGCTTTTGCGTTGCCTGCCCGCTTGCGACACCTGCGACACTTGCGACACCCAGGCGGGAATTCCCTTGCGTTGCCCCTTGCGACAGTTGCGACAGTTGCGACAGATCGGGCCGGGGTCTGCATTGCGTCGCAGTTGTCGCAGTTGTCGCAGGGGATGGAGCACCCCAAATCCTCTTCACCAGATCAGCGGCGCGCATGGTCAACCCCTGATGCTTTGACGTTGCCGCCGTCGAGTTCCACCAGTCCGACGGATTCCAGCAGATCAATGGCCGCATTGCGTCGGTCGAGCGTGCGCAGGCTGTTCGGGCCGAGTCTGGACAGATCGCGCAGGCTCACCCAGCCCACTCGCTCCACCAGCCAGCGATACAAGGTCAGGGCGCGTGCTGGCGCTGGGTCTGCCCTGCCTGCCAGCGCCGATTGCCAGTTGTCCAGGCTATGCGCGGCCAGCGCAGCACCACAAGCGGCGGTCTGATCGTCGATCACATCCTGCCCTGCGTAGCAGGCCAGCACCCCGGCAATGCGGCATGCCTGCTCGGTGGCGCGCAGGGCAAAGGGCTGCACATCGCGCAGCGCGCCTTGCCTGCCTTCAATCTCCATGCTCTCGAAAAACGCAGCCATGCGGTCGGTCGCCTCCGCGTCGAGTTCGATCACCGGCAGGGGGTCGCAATCGTCAGGCATGGGCAGCGCCAGCAAGCGGCGGCAGGCCTGCCAGTAGTCCAGGATCGCGGCGCTTTCCTCGGGTCGCCACGGTTTGAAGGTGCGCGGTTCAAGCGGCGCAGGCCAGGCCAGCAGGAAGCGCGGCCAGAATCCAATGCCCGATAGGGTTTCGTCGGCCAGCACATCGCCGAGTGCAGCGGGCTGGATCAGCAGGTGAGCGGACAGGCGCACCCCGTAACGCTCGGTGCGGCCTCCACCGGCTCGCACCACGGACAGATGCCCTCTGTCCCACAGCCCGCACAGATTCGCGGCGGTCTTGGTGCGATGCTCCGCCGTCATGGCATGCCCGGCCAGCACAGCCCCCGCCTCGGTCGAGAAGATGCCTTGCGCAGCGACACCCTCGGCAAAGCTCCTGCGCATGCCCTCGATCGTCAGATCAGCGGCGATGCGATATGGGGCCGGGCCGGGCGGCTCGGGCGCTGGGTCGCCCTTCTTGCGGCTCGATTTGGCCTCCTCGAATGCGGCCAGGTCTGCGGCGTAGCGTCGGCCTTCCTCGCGCTGCATGTCGTGGATCGGGCGAGTTGCCGGTCGGTCTGCGCTGTCCTTGCCGTCCCCAGAGTTCGCAACGGTCAGGGCGTACAGACTCAGGGGCGCGGTGTTGCCTGAGAGCGTGCGCACATTCGCCACGGCCTGCGCCAGCAACGCGGCAGCAGCCAGCAGCGATTGCCCAGCCATCGCGGGCGACACTTGCGCGCCTTCGGCCAGGTCGCGCGCGGCTTCGGCCAGCGGGCCGAGAGCGTCGAGCGGATACGGCGCGTCGGTGCCGCTCTCTGGTGGCAGCAGCAGGGCGCGGGCGCGTTCCAATGCTTGCGACACCGGCAGCGGCGGCAGAGGATCGGGCGCTGTCGCAGATGTCGCAACTGTCGCAGGGATGGAGCAAAAGGAAACCGCGTCGATATTGGCTTGCACCCTGACTTCTTTGATTTCGAGCAGATCAGGCATGACTGCGGCCCTCCAGGTAGATCGCGGCATCGTTGATGTCGCTGGCCTCGATGGGGATGCCGTCAGGCCAGATCGGGCGGGCAACCTTGCCGCCTACGGCAGCAGCGGCGGCGCGCGCTTTGGTGAGTCCCGGATTGCCGGGCGTCAGCCGGTCGTCGTCGGCGACGATCACGATCTGCGCGGCGGGAAACTTCGCCCGGATTGCGCGTGCGACCGGCTCCAGGTTGCCCGCGTCGATTGCGGCCAGCACGCATGCGCCGGGGAACTGTGACGCGGCGGTCGAGCATGTTGCAAAACCCTCTCCTATGACGATCAGGTCGGCAGGCAGCGCACCAGCCACGGCGATGAAGTGCCCGCGCTTTGCGCCTTCAGTCAACATGCGCTTGCTGCCGTCCGCAGCGATGAATTGCAGGCTCCGGGTGTTGCCTTCCGCGTCCTCGATACGCAGCACCAGCAGATTGCCAGACTGGCGCGCATTGCCGGGCGCGATGCGCTTGCGCACCAGATAGGGATGCGCAGCATTTGCTGGCGCTGCCTTTTCCCACAGCATCGCAGCGCGCTCTGCGGCGGCGTGCTGATCGGCTTCGCGCTGGCGCTGGGCTTCGGCCTTGGCTTGCCGGATCAGCCGGAAATGCTCGTCCCTCTCCTGCCGAGTCATGCGAGCGATGGATTTGGCGATCCAGGTGATGGTCACGCCAGATTTCCAGTTCCCGGCTGCTCCGTGGTTATGGTGCAGCACGGCCCAGCCGTTACGACTGCCGCGCCGGTCACCCTCCACGTCGAATCGGCGCAGAGCGCCGTCGGCAACGATCACGCCAGGATCAGCTGGTGCGATCCCGTGCGCGCGCATCGCGCTGGCGAAAGCGTCCTCTGCGCCGGGCATCATGACGCACTCCCGATCAGCGCGGCCTTGCGCGGGCGCCCGCGTCTGCGTGGAGCGGGTGCGTGGTCAGCATGGATCCCGGCGCTCTGCGGTGGCGCGTCAGCCTTTGCTGCAGCGCTCTTGCTCGCCAGCCACGCCGCCAAGTCGGGCAGCATGACGGCGACGCGCCCGCCGATACGCGTCGTAGGCGGAAAATCTCCACGCTCGCGGCGGCGTTGAGCCGCCTTAATCGTAGAAAAACTCAAAATCTGTTGGAGCAGGGGATCATGCAACGGCATGACCATGGGGTAGCCCTGTGCCAGCAACGCATCGAATAGCGCTTGCGCGCCAATAGAAAATGACGACATGTCGTCCTCCGGCGAGTGACGCTGCTCGGGTGGGGCGACGCGGGCTGCAGGACGCAGCGAAAGATGGGGGATGACAGCCCGCGTCAGGCGCGGGCGATGGGGGCCGGGATGACGCGGGCGGTCAGGGCAATATGGACGATGCGGCGATGGCCGCAGCGTGCGGTCCGGCGGTTGGCCGACTGGCGTGTCAAGCCTTGCAGACGCTGCAAAATGCCCAACAGCGTGATGGCCACGCTGACCGCATAGCTTCGCGCGGCCAGCAAAGACGCCACCATCATGGCGACATTGGCACGGGCTGACTCAGTCTTTTGACGAGACCAAAGTCGCAGGGAAGTGCCGTAAGTTTGTTCGCCTGCAAAGAGGGCCGTCATCAGCGCAATGATCCCGCAAGCTGCGCCAGCCAGAATCGCACCGCCACCTGTTAACAAAACCAAACCGACGCCACCGCCCAACAGCGCGCCAACCATGGCGTGTTTGCGATTGATGGGCCGCTCGACTGCGGCGCGGGCAGCGAGAGCAATAGTTCGGATGACTTCCATACACCAAATGTAGGGGATGGTGCAGCCCGAAGCAATACAGGTAGTGCCGCAAGCCGTGTTGTGTTGTTTCCAAGCCGCAGAGTCACGCAGAGGCATGGGGCAAGGTAGGGCCGGGTATGACACGGCGCTTGCGCGCCGTGCATTCCCGGCCACCTGGTCAGGCTGCGCCCGACACCCGAGTTTTGCCGTGTTCGGCACTGCGTTTCTCACACTGGTTTTTGGAGTCACTGCAGGATGAAAAGTCTGGGGATGGTCTGACGTTTGACTCCCTAGAATCCCTCGCACCATCACCCCCGTACAAACGCACCCATGACCCCCTTATCCAGCCTGCTCGACACCTACCGTGCTGCGGCCCAGTCCGAACGCGAAAAAGGCAACTACTTCGAGAGGCTGGTCAAGGCATACTTACTGAGCGAACCCGCCTACCGGGACTTGTTCGGCGGCAAGGTCTTCCTGTGGGAAGAGTGGCGCGCCGAGTGCAGGCGGCAGGGACAGGCTGATCCAGGGGCAGATGCGGGCATCGACCTGGTGGCGGTCGAAGACGTTGCGGACAACCCGCGCATCTTTGCTATCCAGGCCAAGTTCTATGCCGAGGATTCCAAAATCCGCAAGGACGATGGCATCGACTCGTTCTTCTCCGCGATGGGCAAAAAGCCCTATACCGACGGCCTGCTGTTCCTCACCAGCTACACCGCCAGCCAGCATGTCAACGCCCTGGTGCAACAGCGTGACAAGCCGGTGCAAATCATCACCCTTTATGACCTGGAGTCCAGCCAGATCGACTGGGCGCGTTACCAGCCCGATCAGGCACCACAGCTCAAGCCGAAAAAGCAACTCCGCGACCACCAGAAAACCGCGTTGGCCAAGGTAGTTGCCGGGTTGACAGATGCCGACCGGGGCAAACTCATCATGGCCTGCGGCACCGGCAAGACCTACACCGCCCTGAAAATCGCCGAAGCCATGGCGGGCGCGGGCAAGCAGGTGCTGTTTCTCGTGCCCAGTCTCAACCTGCTGTCGCAGACCCTGACTGAATGGACGCAGGAATCCGCTGTGCCGCTGCACAGCTACGCCGTTTGTTCCGACGAAGACGTGGGCAAGAAGCGCCAGGATGGCGACGATTACCAGACCCTGATCCACGAACTGCGTTACCCGGCCACGACCGACGCCGCGCGCCTGGCGCAGGCCATCGCGGCGCGTCACGACCCCAGTCACATGAACGTTGTGTTCAGCACCTACCACTCCATCGACGTGCTGCACCGTGCCCAGCACACCTTCGGCCTGGGGGCTTTCGATCTGGTGATCTGCGACGAAGCCCACCGCACGACGGGTGCGACGTTTGGCGATGATGACGAATCCGCTTTCGTGCGCGTGCACGACGCCGATTACCTGCGCGGCGCCAAGCGCCTGTATATGACCGCCACACCGCGCATCTATGGCGAAGGTGCCAAGAGCAAGGCCGACAAGGAAAACGTCGTCCTCTGCTCGATGGACGATGAAGCCCTGTACGGTCGCGAGCTGTATGTCATCACCTTCTCCGAGGCGGTGAGCCGTGGCCTGCTGGTCGATTACAAGGTCATCGTGCTGGCGGTGGAAGAAGCCCACATCAACCGCCGCCTGCAAAACCTGCTGGCCGATGAAAGCAACTCCCTCAAGGTGGACGACGCTGCACGCATCGTCGGCTGCTGGAAGGCGCTGTCCAAGCAGGATTTGAGCGAAGACCTCATCGGCGACGCCGCGCCGATGAAACGCGCTGTCGCTTTCTGCCAGGTCATCGAAGTGCAGAAAGGCGGCAAGGTTCACAAGGTCAGCTCCAAGCAGATCAAGGCCATGTTTCAGGCCGTGGTCGAGGCCTATCAGGAGCAGGAGCACGCCTCAGGCGACACCGGCGATCAGCCTGCCGTGGCGCTGACCTGCGAAGCCGAGCATGTGGACGGCGGCATGAATGCCAGCCAGAAAGAAGCCAGGCTGGAATGGCTCAAGGCCGAAACGCCCGACAACACCTGCCGCATCCTCAGCAATGTGCGCTGTCTATCCGAAGGGGTGGACGTGCCCGCCCTCGACGCCGTGCTCTTTCTCGCCCCGCGCAATTCGCAGGTGGACGTGGTGCAGTCGGTTGGGCGCGTCATGCGCAACGCGCCAGGTAAAAAGCGCGGCTACGTCATTCTGCCCGTCGTCATCCCCGCTGGCGTGGAGCCGCACGAGGCGCTGAATGACAACAAGACCTACGCCGTGGTCTGGCAGGTATTGCAGGCGCTGCGCTCGCACGACGATCGCTTTGATGCCTTCATCAACAAACTCGATCTGATCGGCAAAGACCCCAGCAAGATGGAAGTCATCGCCATCACCGACAAAATCCAAAAACCCGCAGCCAAGACGACACCTGAGCAGCGCAAGCGCAACAAGAACAGCGGGCGGGGCCAGCACACCATCGGCCAATCCAACACCGAGCATCCCGAGCAGGTGCAGGCCGAACTGCAATTCGAAATCGGCGAAATCGAGCGGGCGCTGTATGCCCGGCTGGTGCAAAAGGTCGGCAACCGCCATCACTGGGAAGACTGGGCCAACGACATCGCCAAGATCGCCCGCACGCACATCGACCGCATCCACGCCATCCTCGAAAACCCCGCGCACACCGCCGAGCGCGCAGCCTTCTCCGCCTTTGCCAAGGAACTGCGCGACGATCTCAACGACAGCATCACCGATGATGAAATCATCGAAATGCTCGCCCAGCATCTCATCACCAAGCCGGTGTTCGACGCGCTGTTTGAAGGCTACAGCTTCGCCAGCCAAAACCCCATGAGCCAGGCCATGCAGGCCGTGCTCGACCAGTTGCAGGAACATCGCCTGGACAAAGAAGCCGACACGCTCCAGTCCTTCTACAACAGCGTGAAACTGCGCGCGGCGGGCATCGACAACGCGCAAGGCAAGCAGAAGATCGTCGTCGAGCTGTACGACAAATTCTTTGCCAATGCCTTTCCGCGCTTGCGTGACAAGCTCGGTATCGTCTACACCCCGGTCGAAGTCGTGGACTTCATCCTGCACAGCGTGGCCCACTTGCTGCAAAGCGAATTCGGGCAAACGCTGGGCAGCCCCGGCGTGCATATCCTCGACCCCTTCACCGGCACGGGCACCTTCATCACCCGGCTGCTGCAAAGCGGACTGATCGCGCCCGAGCAATTGCCCGCCAAATACAAGGCTGAAATCCACGCCAACGAAATCGTCCTGCTCGCCTACTACATCGCCGCCATCAATATCGAAGCCGTGTATCACGGCATTGTTGGCGGCGAGTACCAGCCTTTCGAGGGGATCTGTCTCACCGACACTTTCCAGCTCTACGAAAAGGAAGACCTGGTCGATGCCCTTCTGGAAAAGAACAGCGCACGGCGCAAGCGGCAGAAGGAACTCGACATCCGGGTGATCATCGGAAATCCGCCGTATTCCATCGGGCAGAAGAGCGAGAACGACCACAACGATAACGTCGAATACCCGCACCTGGACGGACGCATCCGCAGCACCTATGCCGCGCGCTCCAAAGCCACGCTGTCGAAAGGCTTGTACGACAGCTACATCCGCGCATTCCGCTGGGCTTCCGACCGCATCGGCGATAGCGGCATCATTGGCTTTGTCACCAATGCCGGGTTCCTCGAAGCCAACACCGCCGACGGCTTGCGCAAGACGCTGGTGGAAGAGTTTTCCAGTCTGTATGTGTTTCACCTGCGTGGCAATCAACGCACCGCTGGCGAGCTATCGCGGCGCGAGGGCGGCAAGATTTTTGGCAGTGGCAGCCGCGCGCCGATTGCCATCACCCTGCTGGTCAAGAACCCAAATGCTGCGCACCCCGGCCAGATTCAATTCCACGACATCGGCGACTACCTCAGCCGCGAAGACAAGCTGGACAAAATCGCCGCCTACGCCAGCGTCGCGGGCATTGCCGCAGCGGGTGGCTGGCAGACCATCACCCCAGACGCGCACGGCGACTGGCTCAAGCAGCGCGACGATGGCTTTGGTGAATTCGTCGTGCTGGGCGACAAAAAGGATGGCGGATTGCGCCTGTTTGAAAACTATTCGCAGGGGGTTCTGACAGCTCGCGACGCATGGTGCTACAACGCTTCCAAGTCAGCCGTGAGCGCCAACATGGCGCGCATGATCGCCTTCTACAACGCCGAGTCGGCGCGCTTCCAGCAGGCACACGGCCATCTGGACAAGAAGGCGCGCGACGCTCTGGTGGACGGTTTCATCGATACCGACCCTGCGCAAATCAGTTGGACGCGCTCGCTCAAGGCGGAATTGAGCAAAGGGCGGCAATTCATATTTGAACCCGCCAGTCTGATTCCCAGCCTGTACCGGCCTTTCACTAGGCAATGGCTTTATTTCGACCGGCGCTTCAACGAGATGGTGTACCAGATGCCGCGGATTTTTCCGGATGCGTCGGCGGAGAATGTCGCCATATGTGCGCTGGGAGCAGGTAGCAAAAAAGGATTTTCGGCGTTAATCACCGACACACTTCCCAATTACGACAACCTTGAAAAAGGTCAATGCTTTCCGCTGTATCTCTACGACACCGCAGGGGAAGATGAGGCTGAAGACGCGCCCGAAATGCCAAAGCAAGACCTGCTCTTTGCCAGCGAGAACAAGCCCACCAGCAGCCAGCGCACCCGCCGTGATGCGATCACGGACGCCGGGCTGGCACACTTTTGCGCAGCCTATCCGAATGAGGCGATCACCAAAGAGGATTTGTTCTACTACGTCTACGGCCTGCTGCATTCGCCCGGCTATCGCGAGCGCTACGCCGACAACCTTGCCAAGGAACTGCCGCGCATTCCGCGCGTGAAAACCCCTGCGGATTTCTGGGCGTTCTCCCAAGCCGGGCGCGACCTCGCTGCCCTGCACCTGAATTACGAAACCGTCGAGCCCTACCCCCTGCGCATCGAAAGCGGCGGCCAGCCGCTGACCGATGCCGATTACCGCGTCGAGAAGATGCGCTATGGCAAGGCCGACAAGGACAAAGACCTCACCACCCTGCACTACAACGACAAGATCACGCTCACCGGCATTCCGCTTGAAGCGTATGCGTATGTGGTCAACGGCAAGCCCGCGCTGGACTGGGTGGTCGAGCGTCAGGGTGTGAAAACCGACAAGGCCAGCGGCATCGTCAACGACGCCAACGCCTGGGCGATTGAAACCATGCACAACCCACGCTACCCGCTGGAGCTTTTCATGCGTGTGGTGACGGTGAGTCTGGAGACGATGAAGATCGTGCGTGGCTTGCCGGGCCTCGATGTGATAACCTCAAACTGACCCGGATCATTCCATGATCACGATTGGCATCGAGGGGGTCAACGGTCATGTTTGTCTGCATGGGGCGGGGAGTTCTTGATGATCCGCGCTCAGTCATTCCTCGCAAGCACTTTGGGGCGCACTTTGCCGGGCATGCGTAGTCTGATCGAACCCGCCGCCGTTTCCACTTCAAACCCGCCAGTCGCTCTGATCCAAAGCCACTACCGGCGTCGGCGTATCGCTTGGCTTGGCCTACGCTGCGCCTTGAGTTAGGCCGATCCGCTCCCCGGGAGACTGGTCGTCGGCCAGTGCTGACATTGGGGCGGCTCGTGGCAACGGCAGCAATGCCCCACGTTGCTGACGTCGGTGGCGGCGGGCAGGTCAGCGTCTGGTTCCGGCGATGACGAAATTGCGCAATCGACCCCTACCCGTCGTTCGTATCGCCGGTGTTCCAATGACTGGTTCCGGGGTCGAGCAGCCATACAGCATGTCTATCCGCCGACAGCGTATCGGCCTGATCTGGCATTGGGGCACGCTCGCGCCATGTCAGCACTGACCGGCTTACAAAGCTATCGGCCTTTTTTCCACCTCAATCGTCAAATGCGACAAATCCCGAAAGCCTTGCAGCTTGTGCCGGTAGTACAACGCATCCCGGGTGGGATCTTTGCATTTCACCGCCACGATCGCTCCGAGGTGCCCAGGTCCGAGGCGCCACAGATGCAAGTCGGCCAATTCATCGCCCGCTTCCTGCACGACCTTGCGGATGGACTGGCTCAGCGCGGCATCCGGATTGACGTCCAACAGAATGGCGCCGGTATCCCGGATCAAACCGAAGGACCAGTTCGCAATCACCACCGCGCCGACGATACCCATCACGGGATCCATAAAGTTCAAGCCGAAGAACTTGCCCGCTGCCAGCCCCACAATGGCCAGCACGGAAACTGCGGCGTCCGCAGCCACATGCACGAAAGCGGCGCGCATATTGTGATCCCGGTGATGGTCTGCATGACCATGGTCATGGCCCTCAGACTCTGCAAAGTGCAGGGTTCGAGATACCACCGTTGCCCCGATGTTCAGATGCAACCGTGCTTCGAAGGCATGCGGCTCCGGAATGGTATCGACCGATTCCCAGTACCCGCCCTGGTCTTGAAACTGAAACGTTTGGTGTTGCCCGGAAGGACGAATCGTCTCCATCCACATGTGCGACGCCAGCAGGCTTGTGGGTGGGCCTGATTGATCTTGCCAACGCAAGCGAAACCTCGGCGGGACGCGATCCTCATGAATCTCGACCCGCACGCGACCTGTGGCAGTGTCCACGAACTGGGCATCGTCCGCGGTTGCCGCGCCATGGACATGACCATGCGCATGTCCATAACTGTGCTCATTGCCACTGAGCAGCCAGGCACTGAGGATGTTGACGAACAGGCCGAGAAAGGCAATGGCGATGGCAGCATTGAAATCGATGGCCACCGGATGGATGAAGCGCGCAATCGCCTCATAGCCGATCAATAAAGCGATCATGGCCAAGATGATGGCGCTGGAGAAACCCGCCAGATCCCCCACCTTGCCGGTGCCGAAGCTGAAGCGAGCGTCATGGGCATGTTGGCGCGCGTAGTGGTAGGCCATGGCGGCGATCAGCATGGCTGCAGCATGAGTGCTCATGTGCAGGCCATCGGCGACCAACGCCAGCGAGCCAAAGTGAACCCCATCAGCGATCTCGATGACCATCACCCCGGTACACAGGGCGATGACGGCCCGGGTCTTGCGGGCATTGCGGTCATGGTCCTGACCGAGAAACACATGCTCATGCTCATGGGTAAACGGGGTCGCGGACATGGATGCGCTCACTTGAAGTATCTGTGCACGACGTCGATCAACTGGGCGGCAGCCTCGGCCGATTCATCCTGTTGGCCCTTGCGGGGATCAATCAGGTGGGTCTGGATGTGATCTTCGACGACCTCGGACAGTAAGCTGTTCATCGCACCACGGCAAGCCGCGATGGCATGCATGACTTGCTCACAGCCCGCATCACTCTCCAGAGCACGCTCGATGGCATCGACCTGGCCGCGAATGCGGCGCACGCGGTTGAGAAGTTTGGTTCTTTCTCGGATGGTGTGGCTCATGCCAACACTATAGGGGGATAGGGTGTTTGAATTCATTGCGCTGGTCTCCATCGAACGGGGACACGATCAGGTGATCATGAGATGGATCGGCATTGGGCGGGGCAGGGGATTGACGAGCAAGGAACCTTCGCTATCATCAGCCACCTTCATCGTCCCATGCACCCATCCAAGCCCATGCGTTCCTTCCGAACTTTCTCCCGCTTCTGGGCGTTCGTTTGCGCATTGGCGTTTCTGCCGTGGATGCAAGTCGCCATGGCGCGTCCGGTGGTTGTTCCGGCCCCTTGCTGCGCGAATATGCCGGGTATGCCGACCATGGACTCCATGTCCATGGGAGCTGCTGGGCAACAAGCACAAGTTTCTAGCCAGGACAGCGCAAGGGTTGAGCGTGCGTTTTGTCAGGCAGCCTGCCAAGACCTGAACGCAGCGGCTCCAGCCAGCACGATCAAGAGCTTTGGTATTGGCCCCGCCGCGCTGATCCAGCGTGTTATGCTGGTGCCGCAAGTCCGCCCCGCTTTGCTGAACTGGCAAATTCAGCGCATTGAGCCCCCACCCCCCTCCAGACCGTCTTTCCTCGCGGCGCGTCTCCAAGTTTGACCCCTTCGGCAGCAAGCAAGCCCGGTGAACTTTGACCGGGCGATGCGCGTGTTCGCCTTGCGATCAACGCTGCAACTCTGCAGCGCACCATCTGCCGAAGAGGAAAGCGATGTCCCTCATGTTTCAGTGCCGCCGTGCGTTCGCCCGGCGATCTGCCACCGCCTGTTCAAAGCGCAGGGTGGCGGCTCTCCCCTTGATGTTTCTGCTCGGTCCGCTGCTTGCCAGCGTGGCTGCCCAAGCCCAAGATGCACCCTTGACCCTCAGAGCCGCCGAGGCGCAACTGGCACAAGCCAACCCGAGTCTGGCAGCAGCCACACAGCGCATCCGCGCTCTCCAGCATCAGGCTGCAGCGGCCACGCACTTGCCCGACCCGCATGTGTCGTTCGACGCGGTCAACCTACCCACCAACAGCTTTTCGCTGACCCAGCAAGGCATGACCATGCTCAGCGTTGGCGTCAGTCAGAGCTTTTCACCCATCGGCAAGCTGGCCCTCGAAGGGAGCAAGCTGCAGGCGCAAGCCTCGGAGCAACGCTTCAGCCGTGAAGCCAAGCGGGCGCAACTGGTTCTCGCTTTGCGACGCGCCTGGCTGGTGGCGGTGTACACGCGCCAGGCCATGGCGACCGTGCAACGGCAGCAGTCGCTGGCGCGTGAGAACGTCGACGCGGCCATGGCCAGCTACCGTGCGGGCAGCGGAGCGCAGAGCGATGTGTTGCGCGCCCGTCTCGCCGAGGACGAATTGCGCAACGACCAAAGCGCGCTCGCCGCCGATGAAGCAGCGGCCCTGGCCGACATCGCTCAGGCACTCGGCAGCGAGCATGCGCCGCAGATCGATCCTGCCTGGCCGAACTTGGCGCCTGGTGCGATGACTCCGGAGCAAGCTCCCCCAGGCCAGCCACTGCTGCGCCTGGCCCAGGCCAAGGTGCTGACCGCGCAGGCTGGCGTGCAAGTGGCCAAGACGAATTTCCGGCCAGCCATCACGGTGGGCGCCTCCTACGGCAAGAGCTTTGTTCCGGGCTCCCCCAACTATTTTTCGGCTGGGGTGTCGATGAATCTGCCGATCTTCTCCAGCCATCGGCTGGACCAGGAACTCGACAGCGCGCGCGCCCAGGTGATGGAAGCCCGCTACGACGAGCAGGACCAGCGGCTGGCCTTGCAGCAGCAGATTCGCTCGGCCACAGCGCGCATGCGCAGCCAGCAGGAGAAGTGGCAGCGCCTGCACGCCCAGATGCTGCCGCTGGCGCACGAGGCCTATGACTCCACCCTCACCGCCTACAGCAACGGCCGCGCCAGCATGGGCGACGTGCTCAAGGCGCAGCAAGCTGTCTTTGCCCTTGAACTCCAGACCCTGCAACTGCGCCGGGATCTGCTGGCCACCCAGGCCGAACTCGACTACCTGACCACGCCTTCGGAGCAGCAGCCATGAATTTGCGAACCTTCACTCTCGGCCTCGGCCTGTTGCTGGTGGGCCTCGGCGCGGGCCTCTGGAGCAGTCGCTGGCTGCCGCACGGCGCCTCGCAAGCCGAGTCGGCAAACACCGCGGCGGCCCCGGCTTCCGCAACAGCTTCCGCAGCAGCGCCGGCAAGCCGCCAGGTGCTGTACTGGGCCAACCCGATGAACGCCGCCATCCACGCCGACCACCCGATGAAAGACAACATGGGGATGGACTATGTGCCGGTCTACGCCCCGGCTGCGGCGCCGCAGCGCCGGGTGCTGTACTGGGCCAGCCCGATGAATCCGGCGATCCATGCGGACCATCCGATGAAGGACAACATGGGCATGGATTACGTGCCGGTCTACGCCCAGGCCGAAACCGGAGGGGCCGACACCGGAGTGCACATCGACCCGCGTCTGACGCAAAACCTGGGCGTGCGTCTGACGACCGCACAGATGCGCCCCCTGGGCCAGGCGATCCAGACCGTGGGCACCGTGGCGGTGGACCAGAACCGTGTCACCATCGTCACCCCGCGCTTCTCCGGCTGGGTGGTGCAGCTCAAGGTGCGTGCCGTGGGCGATGCGGTGGCGCGCGGTCAGGTGCTGGCGGAGATTTACTCGCCCGAGTTGTACGCCGCGCAGCAGGAATACAGCATCGCGCGCCAGCTAGCGGGCACGACTGATAGCCACACCGGCAGTCACCCCGACAACCAGGGCTTGCTGGCCGCAGCCAAACAGCGCCTGCTGCTGCTGGGCCTGCCCGAGGCAGCGCTCAAGCAGTTGGAGGCCTCGGGCCAACCGATGCGCGACGTTCCCATCCTGGCGCCCGAGAGCGGCGTGGTGACGGCGCTCAATATTCGCCAGGGCAGCTATGTCTCGTCGCAGAACAGCCTGTTCGAGATCGCCAATCTGGATCGGGTCTGGGTCAATGTGGCGCTGTACGACTACCAGATGCCGTGGGTGCGTCTGGGCGACGGCGTGCAGCTCCAGCTCCCGGCCTACCCCGGCAGGAATTGGGATGGGCGCTTGAACTTTCTCTACCCCACGCTGGATCCGCAAACTCGCACCATCACCGCGCGCCTGAGCTTCGCCAACCCCGGCGGCATGTTGCGCCCGGGCATGTATGCCAACGCCACGGTGCAGGCTCAGGCGCAAACCGCGCTGGCGCTGCCGAGCAGCGCGGTGCTGCGCACGCAAGATGGCGATTACGCCATGCTGGCGCAGGCGGGCGGCCACTTCCTGCCGGTGCAGGTTGCGCTTGGTCCCGAGGCGAACGGCTGGGTGGTCATCGCCCGAGGGCTCAAGGTGGGTGACCAGGTGGTGGAAAGCGCCCAGTTCCTGCTGTACTCCGAATCGCAGTTCCAGTCGGTCAAGGCGCGCATGCTCGGCGGTCAAGCCAACACGAGTGGAGCGAGTGGCATGCCCGCTACGGGGGCGATGTCAGGCATGCCGCCAGCGAGCTCCCCGCAAGCCGGCGCTGCCGGGCCCATGCCCGCGCCGACGGCTACTCCGCCCGTGAGACCAGCAGCAGCGCCCCCTGACGCGGGATCGATGGCCGGAATGAATATGGCCCCTGGCCGGAGCGCCCCATGATCCGGCGACTCATGGAGTGGTGCTTCGAGAACCGCAGCCTGACGGTGATCGGCGCGCTGCTGCTGCTGGCCGCGGGCATCCTGGCGGTGCGCAACACGCCGCTGGAAGCCATCCCCGACATCTCGCCCACCCAGGTCATCATCAAGACCTCTTACCCCGGGCAGGCGCCGCAGGTGGTGCAGGACCAGGTGACCTATCCGCTGGAGACCACCCTGCAGTCGGTTCCCGGCGCGCGCGCCGTGCGCGGCTACTCGATGTTCGGCGACTCCTTCGTCTACGTCATCTTCAAGGACGGAACCAACATCTACCAGGCGCGCAATCTGGTGCTGCAGTATCTCAGCCAGGTGCAATCCAAACTGCCGCCCGGGGTGACGCCGGCGCTGGGTCCGGACAGCTCGGGGGTGGACTGGGTTTACATGTACGCCCTGACCGATACCGGTGGCACGCAGGACCTGAGCCAGCTCACCACCCTGCAGAACTGGTTCCTCAAATACCAGTTGCAAAGCATTCCGGGCGTGGCCGAGGTCGCCACGGTCGGTGGCATGGTCAAGGAATACCAGGTGGTGGTGAACCCGCAGGCCCTACTGGCCTACAACCTCACCCTGCCTCAGGTGGAAGATGCCATTCGCGCCGCGAACGGCGAGACCAGCGGCTCGGTGGTCGATCTGGGTGAGGCCAGCTATATGGTGCGTACCACCGGCTACATCCGCTCGCTGCGGGACCTGGAAAACGCGCCACTGGCGGCGCGCGGCGGCGTGCCGCTGACGCTCAAAGACGTCGCCCGCGTGCAGTTCGGGCCGGAGCTGCCCAACAGCGCCGCCGACCTCAACGGCGAGGGCGCGGTGGTCGGCGGCATCGTGATGATGAACCAGGGCTCGAACGCCGATGCCATCATTCAACACGTCGAGGACAAGATTCGCGCCATCCAGCCCTCCCTGCCTCCCGGGGTGAAGATCGTCACCACCTACAGCCAAGCGCCGCTGATCCAGCGTGCCATCCACACCCTCACCGAGAAGCTGCTGGAAGAATCACTGATCGTCGCCTTGGTGTCCTTCCTGTTCCTGCTGCGTGCGCGCTCGGCGCTGGTGGCCATCGTGTCGCTGCCGCTGGGCATCCTCGCCGCCTTTCTGGTGATGTGGGCGCAGGGCATTCCGGCCAACATCATGTCTCTGGGGGGCATCGCCATCGCCATCGGCGCGATGACCGACGCCGCGATCGTCATGATCGAGAACATGCACAAGCATATGGAGCACGACCCGCATGCCGATCCCTGGATGAAGGCGCGGGTCGCCGCCGCGGAGGTCGGTCCGGCATTGTTTTTTTCGCTGCTGATCATCGCGGTGTCGTTCCTGCCGGTGTTCGCGCTCGGCGGCGAGGAGGGCAAGCTGTTTCGGCCCCTGGCCTTCACCAAGACCTATGCCATGGCGGCAGCCGCCATTCTGTCCATCACTCTGGTGCCGCTGCTGATGGCGTGGTTCATTCGCGGGCCGATCCGCCCGGAGGGGAAAAACCCCTTGAACCAGGTACTGGTCTGGCTCTACCGCCCCTTGATCCACGGCGTGCTGCGGGCTCCCTGGGTGGTGATCGTGCTGGCCATCGTCGCGGTGGCCAGTCTGTATTTCCCCTGGAAGCATCTCGGCTCGGAGTTCATGCCTCCCCTGAACGAAGGCACCTTGTTGTACATGCCGGTATCGCAGGATCCGTCGATCTCCATCGGCCAATCGGCCGCGATCCTGCAGCAGAGCGACCGCATCATCAAGACCTTCCCCGAAGTGGAGAGCGTGTTCGGCAAGGCGGGGCGGGCGCAGACCGCGACCGACCCGACGCCGATCTCGATGTTCATGACGGTCGTGAACCTGAAAGACCGCAGCACTTGGCCGGCCGGCATGACCACCGCCAAGCTGATTGAGAAGCTGAACCAGTCGCTGCAGATTCCAGGCGTATCGAACACCTGGACCCAGCCGATCAAGGGTCAGGTGGACATGTTGACCACCGGCTTGCAAACGCCGCTGGGCATCAAGGTCACCGGCAGCAATCTCGACACGCTGAACCGACTAGGGCAGGAAATTCAAGCCGTGCTGCAAACCGTTCCGGGTACGCAGAACGCCTATGCGGCGCGCGCCACCGGTGGGCGCTACATCGTGGTCGACACCAACCGGCTGGCCGCCGCGCGCTACGGCCTTTCGGTGGCGGATGTGAACCGCCTAGTCGAGACAGCGATCGGCGGGCAGATCCTGTCCACCGCCGTCAACGGTCTGGAGCGTTTCCCCATCATCTTGCGCTATCCGCGCGAACTGCGTCAATCGCTGTCCACGCTGATGGAAAGTCGCATCGCCACGCCCGAGGGCAGCCAGATTCCGCTGGCGCAGGTGGCCACGCTGCGCATCGAGGGCGGCCCGCCCATGCTCACCAGCGACAACAGCCGGCTGAATTCCTGGGTGTACATCGACCTCAAGCCCGGCACCAGCATCGGCGGCTACGTGGCCGCGGCGCAAGCAGCCCTGGCGCAGAAGGTGCATCTGCAGCCCGGTTTCACACTCGACTGGGTGGGGCAGTACCAGGCGCTGGAGCAGGCCGTGCAGCGCCTGAAGATCGTCGTGCCGGCGGTGATCGGCCTGATCGCGCTCTTGCTGTATTTCAACTTCAAGAACCTCACCGAGGTCGCCATCATCCTGCTGACTTTGCCGCTGTCGCTGGTGGGCGGATTCTGGTACGTCGACTGGCTCGGCTACAAGCTCTCGGTGGCGGTGGGCGTGGGCTTCATCGCCACCGCTGGGGTGGCCTCCGAGTTCGGCGTGGTCATGCTGCTGTATCTCGACGCGGCGCTGGAGCGACGCAAGATTCAAGACCGCCTCAGCACCTGGGACGATCTCAAGCAGACCGTGGTCGAGGGCACCTTGCTGCGACTGCGGCCCATGGCGATGACCCTGACCATGGTGGTCGGCGGCCTGCTGCCCATCATGTTCAGCGAAGGCGCTGGCGCCGACGTGATGAAGCGCATTGCCGCACCCATGGTGGGCGGCATGCTGACCGCCGCCCTGCTGGCGCTGCTGGTGATTCCAGCGGTTTACGCCCTGTGGCAGAAGCAGCGCCTGGGACTGGGCGAGAGTCCCAGGCTGGAGGTGGTTTCATGAACGCCATGAATCGGCCGCAAGCAGACTTGCCCAAAGGGGTCAAGCAAATGCGGCAACGGCCGAGCTTGCCCGCCCTTGAGCAGGGGCAAATCACACCGCTGCCGGGCTCGGCTGCTTCCAGAACTCTGCTGGGCAAACGCCGATCTCAGTGTGCAGGGCGCACGCATTTCAGGAGCTTGCGGCGTCAAAGCCTTGGGCTGGAGAAGAGGTATTTGATCAGCGCCGCCACGCCGAGCGCAATGAAGGCCAGCACCAGCAGTCCGAACAACCCCATGAGGGCCATGCCGCCCCCCGACATGCAGACAGAAGTCATCATGATCGGTTTCCTTTCGTCGTTTGTTCCGTGTGTTGCAACCAGGAGTTCATCATGCAACGTCGTACATTTTTGACTACCGTTGTGGGTTTTGTTGGAACCGTCGTGGGCTTTTTGACCGGACGCGGCGCACCGTCCGCCCAGGCCCAGGGCATGATGGGTGGAGGGATGATGGGTGGCGGCAAGGGCGGCATGATGTCGCCCGAGAACATGAACGGCCCCATGCGCACCGGCATGGAATTGTTCAAGGTTCACCAGCAGATTCAGCGCAAGGTGACCGAGCTGCCCAACGGGGTGCATGACGTGACCACCTCGGCCGACCCCACGACTGCAGCGCTCATCCAGAAGCATGTGGTGGAGATGTATGCACGGCTCGATCAGAACCACCCTTTCCCCTACCCCATGAGCAACAGCGTGCCGCAGATGTTCGCCCACCCGACGAAATATCAACGCAAACTGGACATCCTGCCCGACGGCGTGGCCGTGACCGAGACCTCCACCGACCCGGAGATGGTCGCAGTGATCAAGGCGCACTCGCGCGAGCTCGACCGCTTCGCCAAAGAGGGCATGCCGGCGATGATGCGCGGGATGATGTGAGACCTGCATGCGCGGCTTGGCAGAACTGGCGACACCAGTCTGCCTGGCAATACGAAGTTTTCCATCTGGGTTGTCACAGCAGCCGGCCCCAGGTCTGCTGGATCAGCGCTGCTGCATTTCGATTAACTGGAGCATTGCCATGAAGAAACTGTTGGTCGTCATCACCCCCCTGCTGATGCTGGGCGCCGCCTACCCGGCGTTTGCTGCGGGCAGCAATGGGGTGCAGGCCCGGGAGGCGCAAATTCAAGCCTGCTTTCGCATGCATGGCCAATTGATGGACAAGCCAGCCGTGCGCAACCCGTTGGACTGCTGGAGGGAGCATGGATTCTTGATGCAGAAGTAACCTCCCCTGTGGCGCATGGCCCTGAGGGTCGTGCGCCGGGGTGGCCACCACTCGCCGCAGACGAGCCGTGGCTCGCACCTACCCACAAACATCATGGATCAACACAGGAGAACTCGATGAAACGTTTCGACCTCGCCCTCATTCTGATCGGTTCCGCGGCAGCCATGTCGCCTACTTTTGCAGCATCGAACGCGATGCCGGGTATGGGCAATATGAATGGTGGGGGCATGGGGGGCATGTCCGATCCAGCCACCGCGACCAATGGCTTTATGGCTCACGGGGCCATCAACAGCGTCAACGCCGCCACCGGCACGGTGAATATCACGCACCAGGCGATCAAGGCGCTGGGCTGGCCGGGAATGACCATGGACTTCGGCGTGCGGAGCAAGAGCATGCTCAACGAACTCAAGGCGGGAGAAACAGTGAATTTCGATCTGGCCAAGGGACCATCGGGACAGTACATCGTCACCAAGATTGCTGTCGTGCGGTGACGTCATTCCGACGTGTTGTCGGTTCGTGCGCGTGATGGCGTTCAGCGTGCTTCCGGCGCGGCTCGTAAACCACACCGCAAGATGGTTATCGTGTTCAGAAATCCCTTGACTCTGGACCTCACTCCAAGGTCTAGAGTGCATCCATCGCGATGCGGCAGGTCTTTGTTCACCCGGAGATCATGCCAAGACAGATGGGTGTTCAAACGAAGGAGTTCTGACATGGCAACACAACGTCAGGTTGAAGTTTTCAGCGCCGGGTGCTGTGCCGGGAGCGGTGTCGACGAAGCCGTGTTGCGCGTGGCCTCGCGGCCAACGCGTCCGGTGCTGAAACGCCTTGCAGCTTCAGTCGAAAATTTCTTTCCAGAACGATTTTCGGCCCGGCATCGGGCCATAGCGCCCCTGATGTTTGCCACCGCCGTGGTGGTCGCCGTTTTGGCCATGACTTTCAGGCTGTGGTGATGGGCGGCTCACTTGCTGTGGTGCGCTGGCCGCCTCCTGTTGGTGGTTTCGCTCGATGATCTTGTCAAGCTCGCCGCGATCGAGCCAAACGCCGCGGTATTGCGGCAGTCGTCAATTTCAATGCCCTGGCGTTCGGTCATCACCAGGGTACTTTCCTTGCAGACGTGGCATTTCATGACGGCATCTCCTTGTTGTGAAACCATGAACCCAGAACATCAAACCGTTGCACGTCGTAGCGACAGCAGCCGCATGCCGTTGAACACCACCAACAGGCTGGCCCCGGCATCGGCGAACACCGCCATCCACAGGGTCGCCACGCCGCTCAGGGCCAAGGCGAAGAACACCGCCTTGATGCCCAGCGCTAGGGCGATGTTCTGCTTGAGAATTGCGGCGGTGCGCCGGCTCAAATGGATGAAGTCGGCGATCTTGCGCGGGTCGTCGTCCATGATGGCGACATCGGCGGTTTCCAGCGCCGTGGCGGTGCCGGCCGCCCCCATGGCAAAGCCGATGTTCGCGCGCGCCAGCGCCGGCGCATCGTTCACGCCGTCGCCGACCATACCGACCGAACCGTAGCGCGCATGCAGTTCGGCAACGGCGGCCTGCTTGTCCTGTGGCAGCAGATTGCCTCGCGCATCGGCGATGCCGAGCTGAGCGGCAATGGCCCTTGCCGTGGCCGGGTTGTCGCCCGTCAACATGACCGGCTCGACGCCCAGCCCCTTGAGGGCCGCAACCGCCTGCGCGCTCTCTGGCCTGAGGGTGTCGGCGACGCCGAAAACGGCCACGGGGCCAGCCGCGTCGCACAACACGATGGCGGTCTTGCCGGCACGCTCCAGCACGGCAAGCTGCGCCTCCAGCGCCGCCGAACAGACCCCGATGTCTTCGGCCAGGCGATGATTGCCCAGATGCCAGAGCTGGCCGGTGACGCTGCCCTTAACGCCGCGCCCTTGCAGCACACCAAAATCCTCGACGGGCAGCACTGTGGACCCTGGCTGCTGCGCGCGCCAGCCGGCAACCAGCGCCTGGGCGACCGGATGCGTGCTGTGGTCGTCGAGGCTGGCGGCGATCCGCAAGGCCTGCGCGATGGTCATGTCGCCAAGCGGGATCGCATCGGTCAGTGCGGGCTTGCCGCGGGTCAGCGTGCCGGTCTTATCGAGCGCCACGGCTTTGAGCAGACGGCCGCCTTCCAGATGGATCCCGCCCTTGACCAGGATGCCATGCCCGGCCGCCGCCGCAAGACCGCTGACCACGGTGACCGGCGTGGAGACCACCAAGGCGCAGGGGCAGGCGATGACCAGCATGACCAGGGCCTCGTACAGCCAGGAACTCCAGCCTCCACCACTCAGCAGCGGGCCGAGGATGGCCACGGCGATGGCGAAGACCACCACCGCTGGGGTGTAGTACCGCGCGAATTGATCGACGAAACGCTGGGTCGGCGCGCGCTGTGACTGCGCGCTCTGAATGGCCAGGGCGATGCGGGCCAAGGTGCTGTCACCGGCCGAGGCCGTGACGGAGGCTTCCACCACGCCATCGGCCACAATGCTGCCTGCATACAGCGGGTCGCCCACTTGCTTGTCCACGGGCATGCTTTCCCCGGTGATCGGCGCTTGGTTTAGCGCCGCGCGGCCGGACACGACGCGCGCGTCCAGCGGCACCCGCGCGCCGGTGCGCACCCGGATGCGACTGCCGACGGCCACCTCGGCCACCGGCTTGGCCTGCCAGGCCTCGCCAGCCTTGACCTCGGCGGTTTCCGGCGCGATGGCCGTGAGCGACTTAATCGCGTTCCTGGCACGCTCCAGCGACAGCGCCTCGATCGCCTCGGCCACGGCGAACAGGAACACCACCATCGCCGCCTCCGGCCACTTGCCGAGAGCCACGGCCCCGGTCACCGCGATGGACATCAGGAAGTAGATGTTGAGGGTCAGGTTCTTGAGCGCGACCCAGCCCTTTTTGATGGTCGGCAGGCCGGCGCTCACGATGGACACAGCGGCAAGCGCCATCACCATCGATGAGGTCTCTCGCCCGGTCGACCAGGCGATGGCCTCGGCCGCGACCGCGGCGACGCCAGCCACGGCGAGCAGGCCTTTTTGCCGTGGGCTCAGGGCCGGGGGAAGTACAGACACCGACGCATTGGCTTCCAGCACATTGGGTGCCATGTCCAGCTTGCTCAGCACTGCAGTAATCTCGTGCGGCTGCTCCAAACGGTGATACACCGTGAGTTCCCGTTGCAGGAGGTTGAAGTCGAGTTGGACGACCCCGGGCATGACCTCCAGCTTGTTGCGGATCAGGCGCTCCTCGGTGGGGCAGTCCATCTTGTCGATGCGGTAGCGAACCCGGCTGGTCCCTTCGGGTGCCGGATTGGTTTTGCAAACACCCGTCAGACAGTCGGTCTGTGTCGCCGGGGCGCAGCAGGCATCGGCCCCCGCGTGGGCATGGATATGCGCATCAGGGCCGTGGTCGTGGCCATGATCCTGCGCATGATCGTGGTCACAGGTGGGTCCATGGTCTTGCGCCTGGGCAGGCAGGCGTAACGCTGTGCTGATGGGGTCGTGCTGGCTCATGATGGCGGATCTCGGTGAACAATGCGATCATTGAACAGCCTGTACCTGCTACAGGGTCAAGTACCTTTAGACGACAGGGGAATGCAAGATGCGAATCGGGGAATTGGCGCAGCGCGGGCACTGCGACGTGGAGACGGTGCGTTTTTACGAACGCGAGGGCTTGCTGGACGCGCCCTCTCGCGAGGGCAACGGCTATCGCAACTACACCAGTGATCACCTGGTGCAACTCAATTTCATTCGGCACTGCCGCTCGCTGGGCATGGGATTGCCCGACGTGCGCGTATTGCTCAGCTTTCAGGAGCATCCTGAATCGGCGTGCGACGACATCAACCAGTTGATCGACCGGCAGATCGCGCGCATTCATCATCAGGTCGAATCGCTGCGCTTGCTGGAGCAGCAGTTGCACGCGCTGCGCGAGTCCTGTCAGGTCAACCGAACGGCGAGCGCATGCGGCATCCTGCAGAACCTGCGACACGCCGCGGCCGGCGAGCCCTGCGAATGCCATGCGGAACCGGTCAATCGGTCCGGAGCGGATCATCCAGGTGGCGTGTCGGTGTGAGCGTAGGCGTCGGTCGGCGAGAGATGACAAAGTTTTAATGGCGCTGTCATGAATGGGACAGCGTCGCGGCACTAAAGTGGAAGCACGCTGCACGACAAACTAGAGTCCATCGACTTTTGGCTATTGAGATTTCCAGAATGGGCGACAGACGCAAGGCAGCGCGCAAGGCTCCCCCTCCGGGCCTCCCCCACGAGATGGGGGAGGATTGGGGTGGGGAGAGGTTCAGACAGTCACAGATTCGGGAAACATCAGTAGTGCGCAAAGTGCCCATCTCTGGCGGGAGACGAAGGGAGTATCCAAATGAAGAAGCGCAAGTGTCCTTCCATATCTTCCATGTCCGATTCCGGGACGTCCAATGCTCTTTCCACGCTAACCGAATCGGGTTTGCAACTGAGCCGACGCCGTTTGATCGGCACAGCCGCGCTGGCGGTCCTCGCCGCCCCCGCGCTGCGCAAAGGCGCGTCCGCCCAAGCCATGGGTGGTGGCATGGGCGGAATGATGGGCATGGAGCCTGGCCTGCTCAAACCCGCGACGATGAACGCAGGAGCTTTCACGCGCCCTCTGGCGATTCCCCCGCAGATCTCCGGTGAGGAGCGCGCCGGTGTGCTCCACTATGCCCTGCGCATGGGTGTCGGCACCAGCGAACTCGTAGCTGGAACGCGCACCCCGACCTGGGGATACAACGGCCCGCTGCTCGGCCCGGCGTTGCGCGTGCCGCGGGGGCGCGCGGTGCGCATCGCGGTGACCAACAACCTCGACCAGTCGACCACCACGCATTGGCATGGCGCCCATGTGCCCGGATCGATGGACGGTGGTCCGCAAAGTCTGATCCTTCCCGGTCAAACCTTCGACTATCGCTTCACCCTGGACCCCAGCCTGGCGCGACGCTCTGGTACCACCCTCGTCCGGAGACGCGCACGGGGGCGCATGCCTATGCCGGGCTGGCCGGGCTACTGCTCATCGATAACGGAGTGGACGCTCGCCTCGGTCTGCCGTGCACCTGGGGGGGTGGACGACATTCCGGTGATCGTCCAGGATCGGCGCATGGCCGCCGACGGCCGGCTGCTGTACATGACCTCGATGATGGATCTCATGGGCATGAAGGGTGACCGCTTTCTGGTCAACGGCCGCGAGCAACCCTATGCCGCGGTGCCGGCGCAACGGGTGCGTCTGCGTCTGCTGAACGGCTCCAACGCGCGTTTCTACAACTTTGCATTGAGCGATGGGCGCGCGTTCCATGCGATCGCCACCGACGCCGGCCTGCTGGAACGTCCGGTGGAGATGCGTCGGCTGGTGCTGGCGCCGGGGGAACGCGCCGAAATCTTCGTCGATCTATCCCGCGACCTGGGTAAGACTCTGGTGCTGCGCAGCGATTCGGGTGCCGTGGTCCCGGCCCTCAATGGCGCGCCGATGCATACGGATGGCTGGGACCGCAACGGCTTCGATCTGCTTCAGCTTCGGGTCGTTGCGCCAAATGCGGCGAAAACCGTGCTGCCGGCACGGATGGCCGAGTACGCCGCGTTGCGGCCCGATGCGCCTGTACGCCGCTTCACCCTGCAGGGCATACGGATGATGGGCGGAGGCGACTCGGGAATGATGCGCATGGGTGGCGGCGTGGAGCGCGGCGCCCCGCCCGACTCGGGTCCGGGCCGCATGAGTCTGGGGATCGGCGGCGCGAGGCTTTTTTCCATCAATGACCAGTTCATGGACATGGCGGTGATCAACCAGCGCGTGCGTCTTGGCAGCAACGAAGTCTGGGAGGTGCGCAACGATGCGATGATGGCCCATCCGTTCCATTGCCACGGCACCTCGCTTCGCCTCCTGTCGCGCAACAGCGGTGAGGTACCGGAGTGGGAACAGGGCTGGAAGGACACCGTCCTCGTGCGCATCAACGAAACCGTCCGGATGGCCGCGCGCTTTACTCAGCCCGCAGACGATGCACATCCCTTCATGTACCACTGCCATATCCTCGAACATGAAGGCAACGGCATGATGGGGCAGTTCACCGTAGCGTGAGAAGCGGCGAAGGTTCCGGTCCGCCAGCGTAGCCACCCAATTTAGGAACAAGACGGTCCCTATGAACACCACCAGCGTCATCGATGTCTCCGGGCTGGTGTCGAGCCTTTCCGCCCGCGGGGTCGAAAAGAAGCTCCGGCGCCTGCCGGGCGTCGCCGACGTGCAGGTCAATTACGTCGCGGGCAGCGCCACGGTTGTGTACGACGCGGCCTTGACCAACCTGGCTGCACTGCAGGCGCAGGTCGAGCGTTGCGGCTACCACTGCCGCGGCGAGTCGGTTCCCGACCATCTGTGCGAGCCGCGCGAGGAGCATGCCATGGTGCATGCCCAGGGTGCGCACAAGGCTGGAGTGGTGCATGGCGGAGCCAGGCTCCAAGGCGCCGAACGCGACGCCCATTCCGGTCGCACGCCCGGAATAGATGCCATGGCGCACGACATGGGCCATGGTGCCGGCATGGACGCGCGTGACATGGCGCGAGACATGCGCAACCGGTTCTGGGTATGCCTGTTGTTCACGGTCCCGCTGTTCGTGTACTCGCCCATGGGCGGGCTGTTCGCACCGCCGGCGCCGCCGTTCGGTCTCGCGCTCAAGGACTGGCTGTTCGGCCTGGCCAGCGCCGCGGTGATCTATCCGGCCTGGCCGTTTTTCGTCGCAGCGGCTCGCGCATTGCGCAACGGCGTGCTCAATATGGCGGTGCTGGTCGTGCTCTCCATCGGCACGGGCTATCTGTTCAGCGTCGGCACGACCTTTCTCTTCGAGGGGGCGCAGTTCTACGAGGCCGTATCGGTGCTGCTGGTGTTCATCCTGCTGGGGCATTGGCTTGAAATGCGCGCCCGCGCCGGTGCCTCCGAGGCGATCCGCGCGTTGATGAATCTGGCGCCGCCCAAGGCGACAGTGCTGCGCAACGGTGCGGAAATCACGGTGGCAACCTCCGCGGTGCTGCCGGGCGACGTGGTGCTCATCCGCCCCGGCGACAAGATTCCGGTGGATGGCGAGGTGCTGGAAGGCGCGTCGCAGGTCGATGAGTCGATGCTGACCGGCGAGTCGATGCCGGTGGGGAAAAAACCCGGCGACGCGGTGATCGGAGCGACCATCAACAAGAGCGGCAGCTTGCGCTACCGCGCCACCAAGGTGGGCGCCGACACCGCGCTGGCGCAGATCGTCAAGCTGGTGCAGGAGGCGCAGAACTCCAAGGCGCCGGCGCAATTGCTGGCCGACCGCGCATCGCAATGGCTGGTGGTGATTGCCGTCCTGATCGGCGTGGCGACCTTCGTCGCCTGGTACGTCATCCTGGGGCAGCCGCTGCTGCTGGCGCTGGCATTGACCATCACCGTGTTCGTCATCGCCTGTCCGGACGCCCTGGGCCTTGCCACCCCGATGGCCGTGATGGTGGGAACGGGGCTCGGCGCCATGAACGGCATCTTGTTCAAGAACGCCTCCGCGCTGGAGGATGCGACCCAGTTGAACGTGGTGGTTTTCGACAAGACCGGCACGCTGACCCTGGGGCGGCCGGAGGTGGTCGACTTGGTCCTGGCCGCCGGCATCGCCGAAGACGAACTGCTGAAAACGGCCGGGGCCGTCGAAAAGCTCTCCGAGCATCCACTGGCGCTTGCGATCCTCGAGAGCGCCAAGGGTCTTGCGCTCGAACCCGCCAGCGCGTTCACCAACATCGACGGCATGGGCGCCCGGGCCGAACTGGGGGGCGAGGTGGTGCTGCTGGGCAACGACAAGCTGATAGCGCTCGACAAGGCCAACATGAACGGCCTCGAGGCTGATTCGCAGCGGCTGCAGGGGCAGGGGATGACGGTGGTGCACGTCGCGCGTGCGGGGCGCTTGATGGGTCTCATCGCCATTGCCGACGCTGTGCGCCCGACCTCCGCGCCCACCGTGGCGGCGCTCCACGCCAGGGGCGTGCAGGTGGCCATGCTGACCGGCGACAACCGGCCGACGGCGGAGCGCATCGCCCGCGAGATCGGCATCGACATCGTGCTGGCCGACGTGCTGCCCGGCGACAAAGCGGCCAAGATCAGGGAGTTGCAAGGGCAGGGCAAGCGGGTCGGCATGGTGGGCGACGGCATCAACGATGCACCGGCGCTGACGCAGGCCGACGTCGGCTTCGCCATCGGCGCCGGAACCGATGTGGCGATCGAAAGCGCCGACGTGGTGCTGATGAAAAGCGATCCGTTCGACGTCGTCGGCGCGATCGTGCTGTCGCACGCCACCCTGCGCAAGATGCATCAGAACCTGTGGTGGGCAGTGGCCTACAACGTCATTGCGTTTCCAGTGGCCGCAGGGGTGTTCTACCCCTTCACCATCAGTCCCGAAGTGGCGGCGCTCGCCATGTCGGGCAGCTCGGCGCTGGTGGCAGTCAACGCCCTGATGCTCAAGCGCACCCGGTTGACCGGCATTCGCATCGGCCCGGCCACGAACGCCGTGGCCGGGCCGCAGGTAGCAACAGCGCAGGCGTGACATGCAGCCGACAGAGCCATGCGCCAGACGATGCCATCAAGGACCGTGCACCACCATCTTCAACCCGTTCTTTCCTCAAACCCGGAGATTGACCCATGAGTGACTATGTCTTTACCGTGACCAGCCCCAAAGGCTTCGAGGCCACCGTGCAAGCGGCGACCGAAGCGTTGAAACATGAGGGCTTCGGCGTCCTGACTACCATCGACGTGGCCGCCACGCTCAAGGCCAAACTCGGCATCGAGGAACGTCCCTACCTCATCCTCGGGGCCTGCAATCCGCACTATGCCCATCAGGCCCTGCAAGCTGAGCCGGATATTGGCGCGCTGCTGCCCTGCAATGTCGTCGTGCGGGAAGAGGCGGACGGCGGGGTCAGCGTGGTGTTCATGGACCCAGCGGCCGTGCTCGGCATGGTCAAACGTCCCGAGGTAGACAAACTCGGCGGTGAAGTGCGCGACAAGCTCAAGCGCGTCGCCGAGGCCCTGCGCGCCTGAGGGCTGCGTCGGTGCCATCATCAAGGCGCTGATTCGGTCCAGCCGGTCGGTGCCTGGTTATTGTGAACATCCAATGGGAGCATGGTCATGGGCTATGGATATGGAATGATGGGCGGATGGGGCGGCTTCGGTTTGGGCTGGCTCTTCATGCTGGTGTGGTGGGCTTTGATTCTCGCCATAGTTGTGGGCTTGATCCGATGGCTGTTCACGGGCCATTCGGGCGATTCCGGGGTAAGCGTCCTGCGAACCCATC
>NZ_DLGH01000038.1:0-50243 GCF_002482605.1 Thiomonas sp. UBA7699
CCACGATGGGCTGAAATACGCACCATGTGGTCATCGCAGGTGGTTCGCAGGGGTCTAAGCTGCCCTTCAATGCCCAGTCTTTTCAGCGCAGCGTCGTTGAGGTTCAGATTCTCCAGGCCCCAGCGCACCTGCTCCCCAGTCATGGGCTTCTTGCCATATTGTTCCTGGGAGCGGCGCACGCCCTCGACTGCGAGCATGGCGGAATACAGACCGCGGTTGTAGAGCACTTGGCCGACCAGATCCCGTGCACCAGTGCCGTTGTTCTTGTCATAGACGTACTTCAAGATGTCTTGCTGCACCTTGCCGACTCCAGCGCCGTACTGCATGGCAAGCGCGTTGTAGCCCTTGGCGGATTCGCCAACATCCTTCACATCCGGCTCAGCGCCAGACCACCACACGCCATACATCCGATCCAGTGGATAGGCCGTGGCGACGGCCTCTTTCAGCGCGGTTGCATTCATCACGCCCCATCCCCACAGCAGCACATAATCGGGACGTTCCCGACGGACCTGCAGCCAAGTCGCCTTCTGCTCGACGCCAGGGTGGGTGACCGGCAACTTGATGAACTTGAAACCGTGCATCTTGGAGCGGGCCTCAAGCATCGCGATGGGTTCTTTCCCATAGGGCGAGTCGTGATAGACGAGTGCGATCGTCTTTCCCTTGAGCTTTCCGGCCCCGCCCTCACGCTTGATGAGCGCCTGCACGATGATGTCCGCAGCGGTCCAATAGGTGCCGAGCATCGGGAAGTTCCACTTGAAGACTGCGCCGTCGGCTGATTCAGACCGTCCGTAGCCTGCGGTGATCAGCGGAATCTTGTCCTTGGGGGCTTTTTCCGTGAGAGCAAACGTCACACCAGTGGATAGTGGTTGCACTACGGTAGCGCCAGTCGGGCCTTTCCCCTTGAGGCGCTCGTAGCATTCAACGCCGCGGTCTGTTGCGTAGGCGGTTTCGCACTCCTCCCAGGTGAGCTTTACGCCATTGACGCCACCATCTCGTACGTTGATCATTTTGAGATAGTCGACGTACCCGTTGGCCCACGGTACGCCGTTCGGGCCGTAGGGGCCGGTACGGTAGACAAGCACTGGGAAGAACTGTTCATTTGCCGCAGCCTGCGCCAGCGGGCCAGCGAGCGAGGCTGCCAGCGCGACCATGACGGTCGCGCCCAATAGGGTTTTTCGCATGTTCATGAGGTTCTCCTTCATCGTTTTGGTGAGGTCAGGCAAGGCGCGGCGATTACGCCGCTTGGAAAACTCAGTGCGGAAAAGGCCATAGCCGCAGTTTGTTCTTGGCCGTGCTCCAGAGCCTTGCCATGCCATGCGGCTCAGCGATCAGGAACAGCACGATCAACACCCCAAAGGTCATCAACTCCAGGTGCGAGACGAAACTAGTGGACGCTTGCAGCCCGAGAATGCTGGGCAGACGGTTGAGAAAGATGGGGAGCAGCACGATGAAGGCCGCACCGAACAGGCTGCCCATCACCGAGCCCAGGCCGCCGATGATGATCATGAACAGCAGCTTGAGCGAGAGATCGATATTGAACGCGGCAGGCTCCCAGGATCCGAGATGAACGAAGGCCCAGAGTGCGCCCGCGATGCCGACAATGAAGCTGCTCACGGCGAACGCGGACAACTTGGCACGCACCGGAGAAATTCCGATCACGCTGGCCGCCACATCCATGTCGCGCGTGGCCATCCATTCGCGACCCTTACGGCCACGCACCAGGTTTTTGACGAGTAGGGCGAGAACGCTCAGTATGGCTAGGCAGAACAGATATTTGCGGATGGGGCTGTCAATCACGAAGCCAAAGACCTGCAACTGAGGGGCAGTAACAGACCCAGATGATGACCCATTGGTCAACCACGGCACATGAGCGAATACCCAGTCGGAAAAGAACTGCGCGGCCAGTGTGGCTACGGCCAGATATAGCCCGCGGATGCGCAAACTCGGTAGACCGAACACCATGCCAGCCAGGGCAGCAATCAGTCCGGCCAGTACCAGCGCGATCAGTAGCGGCATGCCGGGCAGACGCACCATCAAGTTGAAGGCCGCGTAAGCGCCTACTGCCATAAAAGCGCCCGTGCCAAGCGAAATCTGGCCACAGTAGCCGACCAATACATTGAGACCAATTGCGGCCAGCGCCAGTATGAGAAACGGCACCAATAAAGCGCGAAGCAGGTAATCCGAGCCCAGCAAGGGCACGGCGACAAAGGCGATCAACAACACGGCGCCGATGAACAAGCGATCCTGACGGATCGGGAAGATCTGGGCGTCATCGACGTAGCGGGTCTTGAACTGGCCATTTTCACGATAGAGCATCGAGTTGCCTCCTATCAAACGCGGTCGATGATGCGTTCGCCAAAAAGCCCTTGCGGCCGCGCGAGAAGTACCAGTAGGGCAAGCAGGTAGGCAAACCAGCTTTCAATTCCGCCACCGAGCAATGGGCCGAGGTAGACCTCGGCAAGCTTCTCGCCGAGGCCGACGATGAGACCGCCGACGATAGCTCCTGGCACCGAGGTGAGCCCGCCAAGAATGACCACCGGCAGACCCTTGAGGGCAATAAGCGATAGCGAAAATTGCACCCCCAGCTTGGAGCCCCAGATCATTCCGGTCACCAAAGCGACCAAGCCGGCGATGGACCACACAATCACCCACATGCGTGACAGCGGGATGCCGATGGACTGCGCTGCTTGGTGGTCGTCGGCGACGGCCCGCAATGCCCGACCAACGCCCGATTTCTGGAAGAACAGGGTGAGCAGAGCAACCAGGGCCGCTGCCGAACCTGCGGCGATGAGGTCTTCGTTGCTCACCAGGATGCCGCCCGGTATCAATGACTCCAACATGATGGTGGGCTGCTTGGGCATGCCGAGATCAATGGGGTAAATGTCGTCACCCCAGACCATTTGTCCCAGCCCTTCGAGGAAGTAAGCCACGCCAAGGGTCGCCATCAACAAGGTGACGCCTTCCTGATTGATCAAATGGCGTAGCACCAGCCTTTCAATCAACCAGGCAAGCACCACCATGATGGCGAAAGCCAGCAGAAAGGCCAGCGGCCAGGGCATGTGTTCCTGGAGTCGCGCCATGGCCAGCGCGGCGAATAGCACCATTGCACCCTGGGCAAAGTTGAACACCCCGGAGGCTTTGTAGATCAACACGAAGCCCAGCGCGATCAGGGCGTAGAGCACGCCGGACATGAGGCCGGCGATGATGGTTTCGATGAAAAATCCCATGGCTTCTCACCCTTCCTGTGTGGCGCATCCGAGGTAGGCGCGGATCACTTCCGGGTTCGCGCGTACCGCATCAGGGGTGTCATCGGCAATCTGGCGGCCATAGTCCAGCACAACGACTCGGTCTGACAGATCCATCACCACCCCCATGTCGTGTTCGATCAATACGATCGTGGTGCCGAACTCCTCGCGCGCCTCGAGGATGAAGCGGCTCATGTCTTCCTTTTCTTCCAGATTCATGCCGGCCATAGGCTCATCGAGCAGTAGTAGCTTGGGCTCCATCGCCAAGGCGCGGCCCAGATCTACCCGTTTCTGCAGACCGTAGGGCAGACGTCCCACAGGCACTTTGCGCCAAGCCTGGATTTCGAGGAAATCGATGATTCGTTCGACCACCAAGCGGTGCGTGACCTCCTCGCGCACGGCTGGTCTGAGCCGCAAAGCCTGAGAGAGCAGGCCGCAGCGCATGTGCAGATTGCGGCCCGCCATGATGTTGTCGAGCACGCTCATGCCCGAGAACAGCGCCAGATTTTGGAAGGTACGTGCAATGCCTAATTTAGCCGCGAGAACGGGGCGCATCAAACCCAGCGTTTGGCCGGCAAAAGTCAAGCGTCCCTGCTGGGGCTGATAGACGCCATTGATCACATTGAGCAGCGAACTCTTTCCGGCGCCGTTGGGTCCGATGATCGCCCGGATTTCGCCTGGCTGAACATCGAAGCCGATACTCTGCAGCGCCTTGATGCCACCGAATCGCAGGTGGATATCTTCCAGCCGCAACACCGGCATTTGGGGTGCGGCGAGCGCTTGCGCCGACGAAGGTTGTGTGAAGGCTGATGCGGTGTCGAGCAGGGCGGCCATGGTGGGTCTCACGAGATCAGGCAGCCGAGCGCAGTGTCGGGTAAACCTGGGCATTGCGCAGTCTCAAGTCAGACTGAACGGTGCCCGTGCGGCCATCGTCAAAGCGCACCTGCACGCTCAGATGGTGATGGGTCTGAGCGGGGTCATACAACGCAGCGACAAGACTGCCGTATTTTTCTGCCACAAAACGGCGGCGTACCTTTCGAGTCCGTGTGAGTTCGTCGTCGTCCGGATCGAGCTCCTTGTGGAGTACGGCAAAGCGGTGGATCTGCAATACGGCCGTGTGTGGGTCTGCGGCAAGATCGGCGTTGACCTTGGCTACGCATTCAGCCACGAGATCGGCGACTTCTGACTTGCCTGAAAGATCGGCGTAACCGGTGTACGGCAGACCGAACTTTTCGGCCCAACTCCCAACCGCTGGAAAGTCGATATTGATCATTGCGACCACATGGTCGCGTCCTGCCCCAAAGGCCACCGCCTCTTTGATCGCCGGGAAAAACTTCAGTCTGTTTTCAATCAGTTTGGGGGCAAACAACGCTCCGCCCGAGAGTTCCGACACATCCTTGGCGCGATCGATAATGCGCAGCTGACCGTCCGGTTCCAGCCAACCGGCGTCTCCGGTGTGGTACCAACCGTCTGCATCGAGCACTTCGGAAGTGGCCTCCGGGTTCTTGTAGTACTCGCGCAGCAGACCAGCGCTGCGAAGCAGAATTTCTCCGTGCTCAGCGACCCGCAGTTCCACGCCCGGCGCTGGAAGTCCGACGCTGTCGCTGCGCACGCCGTTATCGGGTTGCATGCAGACGAAGACGGCGGTTTCAGTGGAGCCATAGAGCTGTTTGAGGTTGATGCCAATAGACCGATAGAAACGGAATAGTTCCGGCCCGATTGCCTCTCCCGCGGTATAGGCCACGCGGATTCGGCTCATTCCCAGCACGTTGCGCAGCGGCGCCAGCATCAATAGGTCGGCTATGGGCAACAACAAGAGATCAAGCTTGCGGGGCGGTTTGCCGTTGTCTTTCGCCGCGTGCACCCTTTGGGCGATGGCCAGACTGGCGTCGAACAAGCGGCGCTTGGGGGTTGCGGCATCGTCCATGCGCACGCGCACGTCGGTGAGCAGCGCTTCGAATACCCGGGGCGGGGCAAAGTAATAAGTCGGGCCGATTTCGTGCAGGTCAATCGCCACGGTCGAAGGCGATTCCGGGCAGTTCACCGTGTATCCGCAGACCAGATGCTGGGCGTAGGAAAAGATGTTCTGTCCGATCCAAGCCGGTGGCAGGTAGGCGAGTACCTCTTCCTGTGGCCCAAGTCGGTCAAAGGCAGCACCGGCACGAGCGCGGTCGATCAAACTACCGTGCGTGTGCACAACCCCTTTGGGTTTGCCGGTGGTGCCAGAAGTGAAGAAGAGTGCAGCCACGTCGTCTGTCTCGATGGACTGCACGACGGCATCGAAGCCGCCAGAATGCCGAGTCCACCAGTCAGTGCCCTCGGTTTCAATCTGATCAAGACTGAGGAGACAGGCCGCCTCGGCCTTTCTGAGCCCGCGCGGATCGTGATAAAGAATGTGCTGCAGAAATGGAAGCTGATCGCGGATGTCCAGCAGCTTGTCGACCTGCTCCTCGTTCTCCGCCACCGCGAGTTTCACCTCGGCGATTTGCAGTGGGTAGACCAACTCGGCTGCGACGGCGTCTTGGTAAAGCGGTGCGGGGATTGCGCCCAAACATTGAGCGGCCAGCATGGTGGCATAAAGGCGCGGCCGGTTCTCGCCGATGATTGCAATATGGTCGCCTCGGCTGACCCCCAATTTGGCAAGACCACCTGCAAGCTGCTGTACCCAGTCGAGTGCCCGATCCCAGGTGGTTTCCTGCCAGATGCCCAACTCCTTTTCGCGCCACGCGATTCCCTTGGGACGGATTCTGGCCTGCTCGCAAAGAAGCTGGGGGAATGTCCTTCCAGTGGAATGCGCATACTCCATGTCTCCTCCTTTGGCTACCGGGTAGACGGTTACAACCGAATGACAAAAACCCAGGTGAAATTACATTTTGAAACGGAGTGTATGCAGTTGTTTGGTGCACATTTGTCTTCCAGCTGACAATTCATCCAGAAAATGACTAGGGATTACACGGAGAGTGAAAGGTCGTGCGCATGGATGCATGTCCTGACCGAGCACGAGCGAGAGCGGGTGCGTGGCTCCTTGCATCGGCAAAATGTTGATGCGGGTGCGATGATTTGTCACCGTGGCGATGAAGCGCGGTACTGGGTAGGTGTGCTGGACGGGCTGGTCACCGGAGTTCGACAGCTTGAGCCAAAAATTGACTGAAAACGCCTACCCTGGGTTTGACAGAACAAGGGGTTAGCGCTGTTTTTCGCAAAGTGCCTGTGGTGGCACGTTTTTCCACATGGTGAGGCCGCTTGCCATTTGTGAATGGCTTGATATATTGTGGCGGCATGTTCATCAAAGTCACCACCTCCGGCGGCCGCCGCTACATCCAGCTCGTCGAGTCTTATCGGGATGAGAGCGGACGGGTGAAGAAACGCACGGTGGCCACCCTGGGGCGCGCCGACCAAGCCGGCGGCCAGCTTGAGAGCGTGATCCGCGGCCTGCAACGACTTCGGGGCGACACGCCCCCAGACGCCGGGGCGGTGGCGACCGTGGCCGACGTGAGGTTTGAGTCCAGCCGCGCCCTGGGCGATGTGTGGGTGCTGACTGAGCTTTGGGACGAACTGGGGTTCGGTGAACTGCGGCGGGTTTTTGGTCGAACGCGCAGCCGCATCGACGTCGAGGCGCTGGTGCGCCTGATGGTGCTCAACCGCCTGTGCGATCCGACGTCCAAGCTCGGGGTGCTGCGCTGGCTGCAGACGGTGGCGCTGCCGCGCTTTGCGCCCAAGGCCGTGACCCACCAGCAGTTGCTGCGGGCGATGGACGCGCTGGTCGCGCACCAGGACCGCGTGCAAGCGGCGTTGGCCGGGTTGCTGCGCCCGCTGATCGACCAGGACCTGTCCGTGGTGTTCTACGACATGACCACCATCGGCGTGGAGGGCGAGACCGAGTTGGCCGGCGACCTGCGCCAGTTCGGCATGTCCAAGGACGGGGGGATTCGTCGCCAGTTCATGCTCGGGGTGGTGCAGACGGCCGAGGGACTGCCGCTGACGCATCGGGTCTGGGAAGGGAACACGGCCGAGGCACCCACGCTCAGCGCCGTGGTCCAGGAGGTTCTGGCGCTGTACCCGGTCAAGCGCGTGGTGCTGGTGGCCGATCGCGGGCTGCTCAGCCTGGACAATCTGGAGTGGCTGCGCGAGCAACGCGTGGGCGGCACCGAGCAGCCCCTGGAGTTCATCCTGGCCGTGCCGGGGCGGCGTTATGCGGAGTTCGCGGAGATTCTGGAGCCGATCCACGCGCAGCGCTGCGCAACGGCCAACCGCGAGGTCCTCGGCGAGACCCGCTGGCAGGACATGCGCCTGGTCTGGGCCCACGATCCACGCCGCGCCCAGGAACAAACCGCAGCGCGCCGCCAGCATATCGAAGAGCTCACGCAGGAGGCCCAGCGGCGCGCTGGCAAGCTCGATGCGCAAGAAGGCGGCACCGCCTTCAGAGGCCGGCGCTTGAGCGACTCCGGTGCCAAGGCCTGGTTGTTCCGCTCGGTCTCCGAGGCGCACCTGGGTTCGATCATCAAGGTCGATCTGCAATCGGACCTGTTCACCTACGCTATCGACGACAAGGCGCTGGCCCGTGCCGAGCTCAACGACGGCAAGCTGCTGTTGGTGACCAATGTGCCCGAGTTGTCGGCGCTCGAGGTGCTGCGGCGCTACAAGAGCCTGGCCGACATCGAGCGCGGCTTCAAGATCCTCAAATCCGAGATCGAGATCGCCCCGGTGTTCCACCGCCTGCCCGATCGCATCCGTGCCCATGCGCTGATCTGCTTCATCGCCCTGGTGCTGTACCGCGTCATGCGCATGCGCCTCAAGGATGCCGACTCCAAGCTGTCACCCGAACGTGCCCTGGAGCAACTGCGGCGCATCCAGTACCACCAGGTTCACCTCGGCGGCGAGCGCCGCGACGGCACGTCCTCGCTCAGCGACGCCGACCACGCCATCCTTCAAGGACTCAAGCTCCCGAAACCCTCGATCGACGACCAACTCGCACTCCTGTAGGGGCACGTTTCGACGCTCACCCTAACGATATCGCGGACTTACGAGCGTAACTGTCGAACTCCGGTGGTCAAGATTTCCTCGGTCTCGGTCAGCGGGAAATCTCTGACTTACACGGGCGTGGCGCCGGGCGGATGGTTTGGTGAGGGCACTCTGCTAAAAGGCGAGCATTGGCGCTATGACGTCATTGCGTTGCGCAATAGCCATATAGGCCTGTTGCCGGCCGAGTGCTTTTTCTGGCTGTTGGACCGTAGTCTCGAGTTCAATCGGGTCATCGTCAACCAACTCAACGAGCGGCTCGGGCAGTTCATAGGCCAACTCCAAATTGACCGACTTTCAGGCGCAGATGAACGGGTTGCCCGTACGGTTGCCGCTATGTTTCATCCCATCCTTTATCCCGGCGTGGATAGGTGGCTGCGTATCTCTCAGGAAGAGCTTGGATATCTCTGCGGTCTATCGCGTCAACGGGTGAACAAGGCGTTGAGTCATCTCTGCAGTCTGGGATTACTGCAGCTACGCTATGGCGGAATTGAAGTGCCCGATCTCAATGCGCTGCGGGCATACGAATCCGACGGGGCCGAGGGCGAAGCATCGGTTCTGCGAGGTCTAGGGTAAGTCCTTAGAATGCGCCAGTTGCCCTGCGGTGCGGGGCATTTTCCGAAGAGAAGACTGAATTGTCTCGCACGTCTTTCCTGCCCAACCTCCCTCCAAACATGCAAGACACTTTTGCTCGGCCCATTGTCCAGATCGACGCGCTCGATTTTGGGTATGGCGAGCGGCCGATTCTGCGTCACATCGACATGACCATTCAGCGGGGTCAGGTGGTCGCGGTGATGGGCGCATCGGGCGGGGGGAAGACCACGCTGCTGCGGCTGATCGGCGGGCAGGTCAGGCCCCAGCGGGGTTCGGTGCGGTTCGAGGGACAAGACCTGGCCGGTGCGTCGCAGGATCAGATTTTCGCCATGCGGCGGCGCATGGGCATGTTGTTTCAGTTCGGCGCCCTGTTTACCGATATGAGCGTGTTCGACAACGTGGCGTTTCCCTTGCGCGAGCACACGGATTTGCCGGATTCGATGATTCGCGATCTGGTGCTGATGAAGCTCAACGCCGTCGGGCTGCGTGGAGCGCGCGATCTTTATCCCGCAGAGCTTTCGGGCGGGATGGCGCGACGGGTGGCGATGGCGCGGGCCATTGCGCTCGATCCGGCGCTGGTGATGTATGACGAGCCGTTTGCCGGGCTCGACCCCATTTCGCTGGGGATTTCGGCGCGGTTGATCCGCAGCCTCAACGACGCGCTGGGCCTGAGCAGCATTGTGGTGTCGCACGATGTCGAGGTGACTTTCGACATCGCCGATTATGTTTACATCCTGGGCAACGGTAGCTTGATCGCGCACGGCACGCCGCAGCAGATGCGCGAGAGCACCGATCCCCTGGTGCATCAGTTCGTGCGCGGCGAGCCCGACGGCCCGGTGCATTTTCATTACCCGGCTGCGGCGATTGGCGATGATTTTTTGCGGCCTGACAGCGTGCGCAAGGAGCGGGCATGACGCTGGCCGACAGACTGGTTTCCATCGGCGCCGGCACACGGCAACTGCTGTCCAGCCTGGGTTATGCGGCGCGGTTGTTCGCGCGGCTGATTTTGCTGGTCGGCCGGGTGTTCATGCGTCCCAGCCTGCTGATTCAGCAGATGTATTTTCTCGGCAATCTGTCGCTGGTCATCATTGCGGTGTCGGGTCTGTTCGTCGGCTTCGTGCTCGGGCTGCAGGGTTACTACACCTTGTCGCGTTACGGTTCGTCGAGCGCGCTGGGGGTGCTGGTGGCGCTGTCGCTGGTGCGCGAGCTCGGGCCCGTCGTCACGGCCTTGCTGTTCGCCGGTCGCGCGGGCACCTCGCTGACTGCCGAAATCGGTCTGATGAAGGCCGGCGAGCAGATTGCGGCGATGGAGATGATGGCCGTCGATCCGGTGGTGCGCGTGCTTGCTCCGCGGTTCTGGGCCGGTGTGATTGTCATGCCCCTGCTGGCGGCTGTGTTCAGCGCGGTGGGCATCATGGGCGGCTATGTGGTTGGCGTGGTGATGATCGGCGTCGATGCCGGGCAGTTCTGGTCGCAGATGCAAAGTGGCGTCGATGTGTTCAAGGATGTGGGTAATGGGGTGATCAAAAGCGTGGTGTTCGGCCTGGCCGTCACCTTCGTCGCACTGTTGCAAGGCTGGCGCAGTCAGCCGACGCCCGAGGGCGTGTCGCGGGCCACCACGCGCACCGTGGTCATTGCTTCGCTGGCGGTACTGGCACTGGACTTTGTGCTGACCGCCATGATGTTCAGCACCTGAGGGCATGAGGCCCTGGAGTTGTCGCAAATGAATCAACGAAAAATCGATCTGTGGGTGGGCATACTCGTTGTGCTGGGAGCTGCCGCCTTGCTGTTTCTGGCGCTCAAGGCGGGCAATCTGCTGCAGATCAACTGGGGGCCGACCTATACGGTGACGGCCCGGTTTGACAATATCGGCGGCCTCAAGGCAGACGCGCCGGTGAAGAGCGCGGGCGTGGTCGTGGGGCGGGTGACGTCCATCACCTTTGACAATCAGACCTTCCAGGCCGATGTGCACATGGCCATCGATCAGCGTTTCAAATTCCCGGTGGATACCTCGGCCAAGATTCTGACAGCCGGTTTGCTGGGCGATCAATACATTGATTTCAGCCCCGGCGGCAGTGAAAAGAATCTGGCCAACGGCTCAGTGATTCGCAATACCCAGTCGGCCGTGGTGCTCGAAAATCTGATCGGTCAATTCCTCTACAACAAAGCCGCTTCGAGCGGGGCGGGAGACGGCAAATGAAACCGATGGCGCGATTCATTCCGCTGCTGGCGCTGGCTGCCCTGGGCGGCTGTGCCACGCACAACCCGCAAGACCCGCTAGAGCCTTACAACCGGGCGATGTTCACCATCAATGACAAGGTCGACAAGGCCGTGCTCAAGCCAGTTGCCACCGGCTATAAAGCCGTCACGCCCACGCCGATTCGCCACGGTGTGACCAATTTCTTCGGCAATTTTGGCGATGTGTGGTCGATGACCAATGACTTTCTGCAGGGCAATGTGCACGATGGTTTGAGTACCTTCATGCGCGTGGGGGTCAACTCGGTGTTCGGTCTGTTTGGCACCCTCGACATCGCTACCGAGATGGGCATTTACAAACATCCCAACGACTTCGGGCTCACGCTGGCGCGCTGGGGCGTGGGTTCCGGGCCGTATGTGGTGCTGCCGTTCTACGGACCGAGCACGGTGCGCGACGCCGCTGGCACCGGGGTGTTTCTCGCTTATGGCCCAACGGCGCAGATCAGCCCGCCCAGCGCCAGCTACGGCGCGCTGGCGCTCAATCTGGTGAATACCCGCGCCAATCTGTTGAGCGCCTCCAATCTGTTCGACCAGATTGCGCTCGATCCCTACGTCTTTACACGCAGCGCCTACGAACAGCGCCGCAAATCCCAGGTTGAAGAGGTGCGCGACCGGCCCATCATCGATCTGGGCGAGCCTAATCCGCTGGCCAAGTACAGCTACGACGACGCGAACGGGGGCCTAATGAGTTTTGCCTCCCCGACGCCAACTGCCGCGGCCAGTGCGGCGAACTCGGGTGCCAAGACAGACGCCAAGCCAGACGCCCCCTCGCACTGAACCGACTGCCGCTGTCATCCTCAGGGGCGGCCGCGCGTTAATCGACACAACACAAGAACTGGAGAACCTCCCATGCTTCGACGCCACTTCATGGCTTTATCCCTGTCCTCTGCGGTGATGCTGGCCGGGGTTCCGGTGCTCGCTCAGGCCGCAGACACACTCTCGCCGCCGCAATTGATCGAGACCATGTCGAACGAGATCATTCGCGATGTGCAGCAGGATCCAAAACTACGCTCGGGTAATCCCGAGGTGGTCATGCAGTTCGTGGAGCAGAAAATCCTGCCCAATGTGGACTTCCAGAAAATCACCCAGAGCGCCGTGGGGCGCTACTGGCGCGAAGCCACTCCGGCACAGCGCACCGCGCTGGAGCAGCAGTTCAAACAACTGCTGGTCTATACCTACGCCGGCGCCGTCAAGCAGATCAAGGATCAGAAGGTCAAGCTGCTGCCCTACCGTGAACCCGCGAATGCGCAGGATGTGACGGTGCGTACCCGCGTGATCAACAACGGCGAACCGCTGCAACTCGACTACCGCCTGGAGAACACCCCGGCTGGCTGGAAGATCACCGATGTCAACGTCATGGGCATCTGGCTGGTGGATAACTATCGCAGCGTTTTCGCCCAGGAGATCGGGCAAAAAGGCATCGATGGCCTGATCGCCACGCTGAAGGAAAAAAACCAGAACCTCGCCCAGGCCAAGGGCTGATCTGGATTGCACCATGCCGGTTTACGCCCTGCCCGCCGACCTGACCCTCGATACCGCCTCGGCCGTGCGGCGCCAAGCGCTGGCGGCCTTCGGTGAGGCTTCGGGTGCGCAGTCAACGCCTTGGGTGGTCGATGCGGGCGCCTTGCACACCTTCGACTCCGCCGCGCTGGCCCTCTTGCTCGAATTGCGCCGTGTAGCCCCTCAGCAAGCCCTAGAGGTAAAGGCCATTCCTGCCCGATTACGTGATCTGGCGCAGGCTTACGGGCTTGAGTTTCTGTTCGGCCCGGCAGCCGAGCATCCCTGATTTTTCTCGCCCGAGCGGAGCGGCGCGTCGCGCCCGGTCTGCGCGGGCGCTGTTCATCGCCCATGTCCTCAAATCCTCCTGCTGTTTCCTTTGATCGCGTCGTCAAGCAGTACGGCCAGAACCTGGCCGTCGATGACGTCGCGCTCGACATCGCCGACGGCGAGTTCTTCGGTCTGCTCGGCCCCAACGGCGCGGGCAAAACCACGCTCATCAGCATGCTGGCCGGCCTCACGCGCCCGACTTCGGGTCATGTGCGAGTGGCCGGCTTTGATGTGCAGCGCGACGCCGCTGCGGCCCGCCGTCTGCTGGGCGTCGTCCCGCAGGAACTGGTGTTCGACCCTTTTTTCACCGTGCGCCAAGTGCTGCGCATTCAATCGGGCTATTTCGGCTTCAGGCAGAACGATCCGTGGATCGACGAATTGCTGCACAACCTCGGACTCGCCGCGCAGGCCGACAAGAACATGCGAGCTTTGTCCGGCGGCATGAAACGCCGCGTGATGGTGGCGCAGGCGCTGGTGCACCGGCCGCAGGTCATCGTGCTCGACGAGCCCACGGCGGGAGTCGATGTCGAGCTGAGGCAGTCGCTGTGGGAGTTCATCGCCCGGCTCAACGCCGAAGGCCATACCGTGCTGCTCACCACGCACTATCTCGAAGAAGCCGAAGCACTGTGCAAACGCATCGCGGTGATCAAGGGCGGCAAGGTGGTCGCGCTCGATCGCACCGAGGCGCTGCTGCAGCGGTTTGCGTCGTCTGTGCTGTACTTCCGCCTGCTTCAGGGGCGCTTGCCCGAGGGGCTGGGCGCCGAGCAGGGCGGGCGCGTCGCGCTGGCGGTACGGGGCGCGCAGGATGTAGAGGCCAAGCTCGCCGCGCTGCGCCAGGCGGGCTGTGAGATCGATGAACTGGAACTGCGCCGCGCCGACCTCGAAGACGTGTTTCTCGAATTGATCGGAGCCGCGCGATGACCGGGCTGTACACCCTGCTGCAGAAGGAACTGCAGCGCTTTATCAAAGTGGGCTTCCAGACTGTGGCGGCCCCCGTGGTCACGGCGCTGCTCTATCTGTTGATTTTCTCCCACGCCTTCACGGCGCACCTGCAGGTGTTTGGGCATGTGCCGTACACCGCCTTCCTCATCCCCGGTCTGATGATGATGAGCGTGTTGCAGAACGCGTTCGCCAACACCTCGTCTTCGCTCATCCAGTCCAAGATCACTGGCAATCTGGTGTTCGTGCTGCTGTCGCCGCTCAAACCCTGGGAACTGTTCGTGGCCTACGTGGGCGCTTCGGTGCTGCGGGGGCTGATGGTCGGCGCCGGGGTATTGCTGGTGACGATGTGGTTCGTGCCGCTGACCTTTGTGTATCCGCTATGGATTCTTATTTTTGCCATTCTGGGGGCGAGCATGCTGGGCGCGCTCGGCCTGATTGCCGGTATCTGGGCGGAGAAGTTCGATCAGATGGCCGCCTTCCAGAACTTCATCATCACCCCCGCGACGTTTCTCTCGGGCGTGTTCTACTCGGTTCACAGCCTGCCGGGTTTCTGGAAACTGGCCTCGCACCTCAACCCGTTTTTCTATCTGATCGACGGCTTCCGCTATGGTTTTTTCGGCTCGGGCGATGTCTCGCCCTGGGTCAGTCTGCTGGCGGCGCTGCTGGGTAACCTGCTTTGCGGCGGCATCGCCCTGGCCATGCTGATGCGCGGCACCAAACTTCGGAACTGAACCCCATGTCTTTGCCCACCCCCCAAGACCTCCACCGCTACATCGCTGCGGGGCTGGAATGCAGCCATCTGCACGTCGAAGGCGACGGCCAGCATTTTTACGCCACCATCGTCAGCGCGGCTTTCGAGGGGCGCAACCGGGTGCAGCGGCATCAACTGGTCTACGGCGCACTCGGCGAGCGCATGCGCGCGGAAATTCACGCGCTGTCCATGAAAACGCTCACCCCGCAGGAATTCGCGGCATTACCGAACGCCTAAAATCCCGTCTTTTTTCGCACGCGACGACGCGTGCTGCTGGGTAGCGCAAGACTGCCTAGCTGAAGGTCATCATGGACAAACTCAGAATCACCGGGCAGCGCACGCTGCAAGGCGTGGTGCAGGCCAGCGGGGCGAAGAACGCCGCGCTGCCGCTGATCGCCGCCGCGTTGCTCACCGCCGAGACGGTGCAGTTGAGCAACGCGCCGCAACTCATGGATGTGCGCACCCTGGCCAAGCTGCTGCGCAGCCTGGGCGCTCAGGTCGAACAGGACGGCGGGCAGATCCGCCTCAGTGCCGCAGCGGTGAATCACTACGAGGCATCGTATGAACTGGTCAAGACCATGCGCGCCTCGGTGCTGGTGCTCGGCCCCTTGCTGGCGCGATTCGGTCAGGCGCGGGTGAGCCTGCCTGGAGGCTGCGCCATCGGCGCACGCCCGGTCGATCAGCACATCAAGGGCTTGCAGGCGCTGGGGGCGGACATCGCGGTGGAACATGGCTATATCGTGGCCCGCGTGGCGACGCCTTCCGGCCGATTGCGCGGCGCGCGCATCACCACCGACATGGTCACCGTGACGGGCACCGAAAACCTGATGATGGCCGCCACGCTGGCCGAGGGCGAGACCCTGATCGACAACGCGGCGCGCGAGCCCGAGATTGTCGATCTCGCCAACCTGCTTCGTGCCATGGGCGCGCAGATCCGCGGCGACGGCACCTCGCAGATTCGTATTCAGGGCGTGGACGCTTTGCACGGCGCGTCGCACCGCATCATTCCCGACCGCATCGAAGTCGGCACTTTTCTGTGCGCCGCATTGGCCGCGCGCGGCGATGTGACGGTGCAGGCAGCCGAGCCTGCACACCAGGACGCCTTGCTCGACAAGCTTCGCGAAGCCGGAGCCCAGATCGCCACCGGCGCCGATTGGATTCGCCTGCGGGCCGATGCGCTGCCCGGCGGTCGTCCGCGCGCCGTCTCGGTGCGCACGACCGAATACCCCGGTTTTGCCACCGATATGCAGGCGCAGTTCATGGCGGTCAACTGCTTGGCAGAAGGCGCTGCGCGCATGACCGAGACCATTTTCGAGAATCGCTTCATGCATGTGCAGGAGCTCATGCGGCTGGGTGCGCAGATCGATATCGACGGTCACACCTGCGTGGTGCATGGCGTGCCGCAGCTCTCTGGCGCCACCGTCATGGCGACCGACCTTCGCGCCTCGGCCGGCCTGGTGGTGGCGGCGCTAGCGGCTGAAGGCGAAACCGTGATCGACCGCATCTATCACCTCGACCGCGGCTATGACGCCATGGAGGTCAAGCTGCGCGGCCTGGGCGCGCAGATCGAACGTATCAGCGACCGCATCAGCGGCAAGTAAGGAACCGACATGCTGACCCTCGCACTGTCCAAGGGACGAATTTTCGAAGACACCCTGCCCATGCTGGCGCGGGCGGGCATCACGGTGTCGGGCGATCCCGAGTCCACGCGCAAACTCATCCTGCCGACCAATCGGCCCGATGTGCGCGTGGTGCTGGTGCGGGCCAGCGATGTGCCCACCTATGTGCGCTACGGCGGTGCCGACATCGGCGTGGCCGGGCTGGACGTGCTGCGCGAATACTTCGCCGGCAGCGGGGCGGACGGCTTGTATCTGCCGGTCGATCTGGGCATTGCCCGCTGCCGCCTGAGCGTGGCGGTGCGGCATGATTTCGACTATGCAGGTCAGGTCAAACAGGGCGCGCGTCTGCGGGTGGCCACCAAATACCTGCACATGGCGCGCGAGCACTTCGCCACCAAGGGCGTGCACGTCGATCTGGTCAAGCTCTACGGTTCGATGGAACTGGCGCCGCTCACCGGCCTGGCCGACGCCATCGTCGATCTGGTTTCTACCGGGGGCACGCTCAAGGCCAACGGCCTGATCGAGGTGGAACACATCATGGACATTTCCGCACGTCTCATCGTCAACCAGGCCGCGCTCAAAACCCGCACGGCTTTGCTCAAACCTCTGATCGACCAACTGCGCCAAGCCGCGCAAACCACCGAGGAGGCCGCCGCATGAACGCCCCGCTCAATGCTCCGGTCCATGCCCTGCAACTGCGGCGGCTAGACGCCACCGGCCCCGATTTCGAGACGCAATACCGCGCCCTGTTCGCCCGCATGGCCGATGAAAACGCCGAGATCGATGCCCGCGCGGCCGACATCCTGCGCGACGTGCAACAGCGCGGTGATGCCGCCGTGCTCGATTTCACCCGCAAGTTCGACCGCCTCGACGCGCCCGACATGGCCGCGCTCGAAATCAGCCAGGCCGAGTTGCAGGCCGCGCTTGCCGCCATCACCGCGGAGCAGCGCAGCGCGCTGGAGGCGGCCGCCATCCGGGTGCGCCGCTACCACGAGCGCCAGTTGCAGCAAGTCGGCCAGAGCTGGGAGTACCGCGACGAAGACGGCACGCTGCTCGGCCAGAAGGTCACGCCTCTCGACCGCGTGGGCATCTATGTGCCGGGAGGCAAGGCGGCCTATCCCTCTTCGGTGCTGATGAACGCCATTCCGGCGCATGTGGCGGGTGTGCAAGAGATCATCATGGTCGTGCCCACGCCGGGCGGCGAGCGCAATCCGCTGGTGCTGGCCGCAGCGGCCGTGGCCGGCGTGAGCCGCGCCTTCGCCATCGGCGGGGCGCAGGCGGTGGGCGCGCTGGCTTACGGCACGGCCACCGTGCCCGCAGTGGACAAGATCGTCGGCCCTGGCAACGCCTATGTGGCTGCGGCCAAGCGGCGGGTGTTCGGCGTTTGCGGCATTGACATGATCGCCGGGCCGTCCGAGATTCTGGTGCTCGCCGACGGCAGCACGCCGCCCGACTGGGTGGCGATGGATCTGTTCAGCCAGGCCGAGCATGACGAACTGGCGCAGAGCATCCTGCTCTGTCCCGATTCGGCCTATATCGACGCCGTGGCCGAGGCCATCCACCGGCTGCTGCCCGACATGCCGCGCAGAGACATCATCACCGCCTCGCTGAACGGCCGCGGCGCGCTTATCCGCGTGCGCGACATGGCGCAGGCCTGTGAGCTGGCCAACCGCATCGCGCCGGAGCACCTGGAGATTTCCGCGCAGAACCCGCATCAATATGTGCCCGCGCTCAAGCACGCTGGCGCGCTGTTTCTCGGCGCCTACACCTCCGAGTCGCTCGGCGACTACTGCGCCGGGCCCAACCATGTCTTGCCCACTTCGGGCACGGCCCGGTTCTCCTCGCCGCTGGGGGTGTACGACTTCATCAAGCGCTCCAGCATCATCGAGGTCAGCGCCGAGGGCGCGCAGCAACTCGGCCGTATCGCCAGCGTGCTGGCCCACGGCGAACGCCTGACCGCGCACGCCCGCGCCGCCGAAATGCGGCTGCGCTGAAACGGAAATGCCATGAGTCGATTCTGGAGCGAAGTCGTTCACGGTCTGACCCCTTATGTGCCGGGCGAACAGCCGCGCATCGATGGGCTGATCAAACTCAACACCAACGAATGCCCCTATCCGCCCAGCGACAAGGTGCTGCAGGCTATTGCGGCACAGACCACGGGCGATTTGCGTCTGTACCCAGATCCGCAGGCCACCGGGCTCAAGGCCGCGATTGCACACCATCACGGACTGAAGGCCGAGCAGGTCTTCGTCGGCAACGGCTCGGACGAAGTGCTGGCCCATGCCTTCATGGCCTTGCTGCGTCATCCGGCGCCGTTGTTGCATCCCGACATTTCCTACAGCTTCTACCCCGTCTACGCCCGCCTGTATGACATCGAGACTCGCGAGATGGCGCTGCGTGCCGACTTCTCGATTGCGGTCGATGACTATCTGCAGGCCGGGCCGAATGGCGGCATCATCTTTCCCAATCCCAATGCCCCAACCGGTATGGCGCTGCCCCTGGCGGAAGTGGAACGTCTGCTGGTGGGCAATCCCGATTCCGTGGTGGTGGTCGATGAGGCGTATGTCGATTTCGGCGCGCAGACCGCTGCACCCTTGATTGACCGCTATCCGCAATTGCTGGTGATTCGTACCCTGTCCAAGGCCTGGGCGCTGGCCGGCTTGCGCGTGGGCTATGCGCTGGGCCACCCCGATCTGATCGATGCACTCAGTCGGGTGAAAGACAGCTTCAATTCCTATCCCCTCGATCGTCTAGCGCTCGCTGGTGCCACAGCCGCCCTGTCAGATGCCGCCTGGCTGGCGCAGACCAGCGCACGCATTCAAGCCAGCCGTGAGGCGTTGAGCGACGGCCTGCGCGCGCGTGGGTTCGAGGTGCTGCCTTCGCAGGCGAATTTCGTGTTCGCGCGCCACCCCGCACACGAGGGCGCAAGCCTGGCGGCGCAGTTGCGCGAGCAGCGCATTCTGGTGCGGCAATTCGCCCGCCCGCAGCGCATTGCCGACTTTCTGCGCATCACCATCGGCACCCCGCAGCAGTGCGAAGCCTTGCTGAACGCTTACGACGCCGTTGCGCAGCAGACGGCGGCGTCGCGCTGACGTTAGGATTGCGCCTATTGACCGCCGTATTGACCGCCGTTTTTGACGCCACTTTCCCATGCGCACTGCCCAGGTTTCCCGCAACACCGCCGAGACGCAAATCACCGTGTCCCTCAACCTCGACGGCACCGGCGTCTCCAAACTGTCCACCGGTGTGGGCTTCTTTGATCACATGCTCGACCAGATCGCCCGGCACGGGCTGATCGACCTCGACATCCAGGCCAAGGGCGATTTGCATATCGACGCGCATCACACGGTCGAAGATGTGGGCATCACGCTGGGCCAGGCGCTGGCGCGGGCCATCGGCGACAAGAAGGGCATCCGCCGTTATGGCCATGCCTATGTGCCGCTCGATGAAGCCCTGAGCCGCGTGGTCATCGATTTTTCAGGCCGCCCCGGTCTGGAATGGCATGTGCCGTTCACCCGTGCGATGATTGGTGAATTCGACGTCGATCTGGCCCACGAGTTCTTTCAGGGGTTGGTCAACCACGCCGCCATCACCGTGCATGTCGACAATCTGCGCGGCGACAACGCTCATCACCAGTGCGAAACCGTGTTCAAGGCTTTCGGTCGCGCCCTACGGGCGGCCGCCGAGCGCGATCCTCGCATGGGCGAGGTGATTCCCTCGACCAAAGGTTCGCTGTAAATTGGCATTACAGGTCCGCTCTTGTCTTTCTGTCTTTCGCGCTGTTCCCTGAAGTCAAACCGCCTCCTTTCCTGAATCGATGAAACGCGTTGCCGTTGTGGACTATGGCATGGGCAATCTGCGCTCGGTGTCGCAAGCCGTGGCGCATGTTGCCGCAGGTTCCGAGTTCGACGTGGTCGTGACCTCCGACCCCGCCGTGGTGCGCGCAGCCGACCGCGTAGTGCTGCCCGGCCAGGGCGCCATGCCCGACTGTATGCGCGAGCTGCGCGAGTCCGGCCTTCAAGAGGCCGTGTTGCAAGCGGCAGCCAGCAAACCGCTGTTCGGCGTCTGCGTAGGCATGCAGATGCTGCTCGATCACAGCACCGAAGGTCATGTCGATGGTCTCGGCCTGATTCCCGGCCGGGTGCAGCGCTTCGAGCTCGACGGCCAGTTGCAGCCCGATGGCAGCCGCTACAAAGTGCCGCATATGGGCTGGAACGCGGTGTGGCAGGGTCGCGATGCGCGTGGGGCGCTGCATCCGCTATGGGCGCAGGTGCCTGATGGCGCGGCGTTCTACTTCGTGCACAGTTTTTATGCCGCGCCGCAAGACGGCAGCCACAGTGCGGGCGAAACCGAGTATGGCGTGCGGTTTGCCAGCGCGGTGGCGCGCGACAATCTTTTCGCCACCCAGTTTCACCCCGAAAAAAGCGCCGACGCGGGGCTGATGCTGTATCGCAATTTTCTACACTGGTCGCCCTGAGTGCGATCGGTGATGCCGAGTTTCCTGTTTTGTTTCCTGTTCTGACCTTCCAGTTCTGATCTCTGAACTCTTTTCCACTGCCCTGACATCATGCTGCTCATTCCGGCAATCGACCTCAAGGACGGCCAGTGCGTTCGCCTCGAACAAGGTGAAATGCAAGGCGCCACGGTGTTCTCCAAAGATCCTGCCGCCATGGCCCGGCACTGGATCGACCAGGGCGCTGAACGCCTGCATCTGGTCGATCTCAACGGCGCCTTCGCTGGCAAGCCGCGCAATGCCGAGGCCATTGCCGCGATTCTCGACGAGGTGGGCGATGAGATTCCAGTGCAGCTCGGCGGCGGCATCCGCGATCTTGACACCATCGAGGCCTATCTCGACCAAGGCCTGAGCTTTGTCATCATCGGCACGGCCGCGGTGAAAAGCCCCGGCTTCCTGCGTGATGCCTGCAGCGCCTTTGGCGGGCACATCATCGTCGGCCTCGATGCCCGCGACGGCAAAGTCGCCACCGATGGCTGGAGCAAACTCACCGGCCACGAAGTCGCCGATCTGGCACGCAAGTTCCAAGACTATGGCATCGAAGGCGTGATCTACACCGACATCGGCCGCGACGGCATGCTCACCGGCATCAATATCGAGGCCACCGTGCGACTGGCCGAAGTGCTCGACGTGCCGGTCATCGCCTCCGGCGGCCTCTCAGGCATGGACGACATCGAAAAGCTCTGCGCGGTGGAAAGCAGCGGCGTCGAAGGCGTAATCTGCGGCCGCTCCATCTACACCGGCACGCTCGATTTCGCCGCCGCCCAACGCTACGTCACCAGCCGCTGACGCGGCCTGACGCGACTCTAGGCGTACCCATCATGCTGTTCAAACGCATCATCCCCTGTCTCGACGTGAACGGCGGCCGCGTGGTCAAAGGCGTCAACTTCGTCGGACTGCGCGATGCCGGCGATCCGGTGGAAATCGCCGCCCGCTACAACGCCCAGGGCGCGGACGAACTCACCTTTCTCGACATCACCGCCACCAGCGACGCCCGCGATCTGCTGCTGCACCAGATCGAGGCGGTCGCGTCGCAGGTCTTCATTCCGCTCACCGTGGGCGGCGGCGTGCGCACCGTAGACGACGTGCGCCGCCTGCTCAACGCCGGGGCCGACAAGGTCAGCTTCAACTCCGCCGCAGTGGCCAACCCGCAAGTCATCGCCGATGCCTCGGCCAAATATGGCGCGCAATGCATCGTCGTGGCCATCGACGCCAAGCGCCGCGCCGACGGCGAGGGCTGGGAGGTCTACACCCACGGCGGCCGCAAGGCGACCGGGCTCGACGCCGTGCAGTGGGCGGTGGACATGGTGCGCGCCGGGGCCGGCGAAATCCTGCTCACCAGCATGGACCGCGACGGCACCAAGATCGGCTTCGATCTGGCGCTCACCCGCGCCGTGTCAGACGCGGTGAGCGTGCCCGTCATCGCCTCGGGCGGCGTGGGCAATCTCGACCATCTGGCCGCGGGGTTTCTCGAAGGCCACGCCGACGCCGTGCTCGCCGCCAGCATCTTCCACTATGGCGAATACACGGTGGGACAGGCCAAGCAACATCTGGCAGGGCGCGGCATCGCCATGCGGCCCGATCTGGCGCTGTGAGCGTCCTGCGCAAACTGCTGGGCCAGGGCGGGGGTGGAACGCCTAAAATCCATTCCATGAACTGGCTTGATCAAGTCAAATGGGATGCCCGCGGGCTCGTGCCCGCCATCGCGCAAGACGCGCACACCGGCCGCGTGCTCATGTTCGCCTGGATGAACCGCGAGGCGCTGCAACTGACGCACCAACGCGGTGAAGCGGTGTATTGGTCGCGCTCGCGCCACAAGCTGTGGCACAAGGGCGAAGAGTCCGGCCATGTGCAGACCGTGCGCGATATCCGCCTCGATTGCGACGGCGACGTGGTGCTGCTGCAAGTGGAGCAGGCGGGCGGCATTGCCTGCCACACCGGGCGCGAGTCCTGTTTTTTCAACAGCCTCGATCACGGCCATTGGAAGGTGGCTGATCCGGTACTGAAAGACCCGGCACAGATCTATGACGGCGCGTCCGCGCATGGCCAGGTTGACGCGGCCGGGGCCGCCGATTCCAGCGCGGCGCTCGCGCGCGTTTACGCCACTATCGTCAGCCGCAAAGGGGCCGACCCGAGCGCGTCTTATGTGGCGCGGCTGTTTCACAAGGGTGAAGACGCCATTCTGAAAAAAATCGGCGAAGAAGCTACCGAGCTCGTCATGGCGGCCAAGGATGGCGAGGCGGAGAAAATTCTGTACGAGACCGCCGACCTGTGGTTCCACAGCCTGATCGCCCTGGCCCAGCATGGCCTCACGCCGCAGCAAGTGCTTGCCGAACTGGAGCGCCGGGAAGGTAGGTCGGGTCTGGTCGAGTTCGCCGCGCGCGCGGTCAACCCCTGAGCTCGGCGCCATGAACGATCCAAGAACCCTCATCGATCAACCCGGCCCTCAAGACGTCGAGGGTCTCAAAACGATTGCGCTGGTCGTCTATGTGTTGCAGGCGCTAAGTTTTTTCTGGGGTATCACGGCGGTCATCGGCGTAATCATCGACTATGTGAAGCTCGATGACGCCCGCGGCACCTGGGTGGAGAATCATCTGCGCTGGCAGATTCGCACCTTCTGGTGGGCACTGTTCTGGTCGGTGATCGGCTTTGCCCTGATCTGGGTTTTCGGCCTGGGGTTTCTGGTGCTTGCCGTGGTGTATTTCTGGACCATTTACCGTGTGGTCAAAGGCTGGCTCAAACTCACCGAGCGCAAGCAGGTGCGTCCTTCTCTCTGAATCTTTTCCCTCGCTGTTGCCGTCGCGCCATGACTGATTCCCAATGCATTTTCTGCAAAATTGCCGCGGGTGAACTTCCCGCCAAAGTGTTGTACCAGGACGAGGATGTGGTCGCATTTCACGACATTCACCCGGCGGCGCCCGTCCATTTCCTGATCATTCCCCGACTGCATCTATCGTCTTTGTTCGATGTGGGTACGGAGCATCAGGCTTTACTCGGTAAAATGTTGCAGCTTGTACCCCGACTGGCGCGTGAGCAGGGTTGTGATGACGGGTTTCGTACCGTCATCAACACCGGCCAGAATGGAGGGCAGGAAGTGTTTCACCTGCACTTGCACGTTATGGGCGGTCCCCGTCCGTGGAAAAAACAGGCCCCTTAATTTTTTTGCGGCGAAGGAGTAAATCATGGGCTCATTTAGCATTTGGCACTGGCTGATCGTGCTGGTGATTGTGATGATGGTGTTCGGCACCAAGAAGCTGAAGAACATGGGTTCCGACCTCGGTTCTGCGGTGAAAGGCTTCAAGGACGGCATGCGCGATGCCAGCGCAGATGACAAACCCGCCGAGGCCGACAAGCAGCTTGCCGCCGAAGCCAGCGCCAAGAAGGAAGCCATTGACGTGCAGGCCAAAGAGAAGTCGTCTTCCTGAAATTGGCCCTCACCGCGAGCCGGCAGCGATGCCGGTTTTTTGTCTTGCCCCGATTTTTTTGTATCTCTTTTGTATCTCTTTTCCTGCTCGGCTTGCCTGCTGAGCCATTGCTCCCACTGACCGCCCATGTTTGACATCGGAATGTCCGAAATCGGCCTGATCGGCGTGGTGGCCCTAGTTGTACTCGGGCCGGAGAAGCTGCCGCGCGTGGCTCGCACTGCGGGCAATTTGCTGGGCCGCGCGCAGCGCTACTTGGCTGAAGTGAAAGCCGAGGTCAATCGCCAAATCGATCTTGAAGAGCTGCGCAACGTGAAATCGTCCCTTGAGACCGCAGCGCAGGATATGAAAAAGTCGGTGAGCGACAACGTGGCCGAGGTTCAGGGCAGCTTTGACGATGCCTGGAAGGAAGCCACGGCGGGTCTGAGCGGCGAGGCCGAGCCTTCCATGGCCGATGGTTTTTCGTCCCCCAGTCTGCCCAGCCCGGACTATCCGACCAAGAAACGCAAAAAACTCTCGGGCAATACGGTTCCGCAGTGGTACCGGCGGCAGGCGCGCGTGCGCACCCAGGCCTTGTCGGGTGCGGCGCGCATGGCGCGTTACCGCGTCAAACGCTGATCTCCGTGGTGATCAGTGTGCCGATGCGGCGCCCCTTCAGCCTGTTCCATCCTCTCTTTGCAAACGAGTGCATCGCCTGTGTCTGACCCCAAGAAAACAGTGACACCGGACAGCCCTGAGGCCGAGCAGCCGTTCATCTCGCATCTGATCGAGCTGCGCAATCGACTCATCCGCGCCATTGCGGCCATCGGCGTGGTGTTCCTTGTGCTGTCGATCTACCCCGGCCCCTCGGGTCTGTTCGACCTGCTGTCCCAACCGCTCATCGCGCATCTGCCCAAGGGCTCGACGATGATCGCCATTGGCGTGATCTCGCCTTTTGTAGTGCCCATCAAGGTCACGCTGCTGGTGGCGTTCATGATCGCCTTGCCTGCAGTGCTCTATCAGGTCTGGGCCTTTGTTGCGCCCGGTCTCTACACCCATGAAAAGCGGTTGGTCATGCCGCTGATCATCAGCAGCACGCTGTTGTTTTATATGGGGGTGGCGTTTTGCTACTTCTTCGTGTTCGGGCGCTTGTTCACCTTCATTCAGGGGTTTGCCCCGAAAGTGATCACCGCCGCCCCGGACATCGAGGCGTACTTGAGTTTCATGCTGACCATGTTCATGGCGTTCGGCACCGCGTTCGAGGTGCCGGTGGTACTCATGGTGCTGGTGCGCTTCGGGCTGGTGACGGTTGAGCAGCTCAAATCCTGGCGCAGCTATTTCATCGTGGTGGCGTTCATCGTGGCGGCTATCGTCACGCCGCCGGATGTAGTGTCGCAGACTTCATTGGCGCTGTCGATGATTCTGCTGTTCGAGGTCGGCATTCTCGCGGCGAAGTATCTGGTCAAGTACTCGGCGCCACCTTCCGACGAAGAGAAAGACGCGCAGTCGCCAGCAGCCTGAGCACTGCGCAGATCTCTTTTTTCTCTCAGGGCAGCACGCCTTCTCCGTCTTCAGCGGGCGGCGTCTGGCCGATGTTCTGCGGTCGGGTGCCGATGCGGACCTGCAGCGTGGTGGCCTTGCCGCCGCGCAGCACCTTAATCGCGGCTTCGCTTCCGGGTTTGAGCGCGGCCACGGCATTGAGCAGTTGGCCCGTATTGACCACCGGCTTGCCCGCCACATCGAGCACCACATCGCCGGGGCGCACGCCCGCCTCGTCAGCCGGGCCTTTGCGCAGCACGCCGATGATCACCACGCCTTCCGGATGCGGCAGATTCAGGGTGCGCGCGAGCTGATCGGTCACATCCTGAGGTTCGACGCCGATCCAGCCGCGAACCACCTGTCCGGTGCTGATGAGTTGCTGCATGACATTGCGCGCCGTTGAGACCGGTACGGCGAAGCCGATGCCCAGCGAGCCGCCGCTGCGCGAGAAGATGGCGGTGTTGATGCCGATGAGGTTGCCGTTGGCGTCCACCAGCGCTCCGCCGGAGTTCCCGGGGTTGATGGCGGCGTCGGTCTGGATGAAATTCTCGAAGGTGTTGATGCCCAGCTGGGTGCGGCCCAGCGCGCTGATGATGCCCTGCGTGACCGTCTGGCCCACGCCGAACGGATAGCCGATGGCCAGCACCACATCGCCCACATGCGCGTTGGCATCGCTGCCGAATGTGATGACCGGTAGCTTGTTCAGCCCGATGCGCAGCACCGCGAGATCGGTATCGGGATCGCGCCCGACCAGGGTGGCCCGGGCTTCGCGTCCATCGGACAGCTTGACTTCGATCTGGTCCGCGCCTTCGATGACGTGGTTGTTGGTGAGGATGTAGCCGTCCGGGCTGACGATCACGCCCGAGCCGAGGCCGACAGTCGGCTGGCGGCTGCCCTGAAACTGGCGCAGCCAAGGGTCACGGCCCGGCAGACGGCGCGGAGCCTTCGAGGTGGTGATGGAGACGACGGCCGGCATGGCCTTGAGCGCCGCGGCGCTATAGCTTCCCGCGGCGGGCGCAGCGGTAGGCGCGGCCGGGGCGTCCTGAATGGTGACGACAGCTGGCGCGCTCGCCAGCATGGAAACCGGGGCGCCGAAACGCACCCATTCCGGCTTGAGAGTGGAGACGACGAACAGCGCGGCGAGCGCAATCGTCACAGTCTGGGAAAATAGCAGCCAGAGGCGTCGCATACAGAGACCGAGTGAGGAGATGTCTCCCCACATGGCGGCGCGTCATCACGCTTCAAGGCCACCATGCGCAGAGACCATTTGCAGGGCGAAATCGACACTTATCTCGATTGCGCGCGTTTTACCGATTATTGCCCAAACGGCCTGCAGGTCGAGGGTCGGGAAGAGATTGCGCGCATTGTCACCGGCGTCACGGCAAGCCTGGCGCTGATCGAGCGCGCCATCGCGCTGCGGGCCGATGCGCTGCTGGTGCATCATGGCCATTTCTGGCGCGGAGAAGATCCACGCATCATCCGCCAGAAGCGCAAACGCCTGGGGCTGCTGCTCGCTGCCGATCTCAACCTGTTCGCCTATCACCTGCCGCTCGACGCGCATGGCGAAGTCGGCAACAACGTCATGCTGGCGCGGCGACTGGGCTGGTCGGTACAGGGCCGCTTCGGCAAACAGCAACTGGGCTGTCTGGGCAGCGCGCCGCAAGCGACCATCGGCCAACTCGCGCAGGCCGTTGCGCGCGATCTGGGGCGCACGCCCCTGGTGGTGGGCGAGGCCGATGCGCCTGTCGGGACATTGGCCTGGTGCACCGGCGGCGCGCAGGACTGGATCGAAGACGCCTGGGCCGCGGGGGCACGCACCTTTGTCAGTGGCGAAATTTCCGAACCCACGGCGCATTTCGCGCGTGAAATGGGCATCACTTATCTGGCCTGCGGCCACCATGCCACCGAGCGCGACGGCATTCGTGCGCTCGGCGACCATCTGGCCGCTCACTACGGACTCGACCATGTCTTCATCGACCTCGACAACCCCGCCTGAATCCACGCCCAGCCGCCCGATCGCCCTGACTATGGGCGACCCCTGCGGCATCGGCCCCGAAACCCTCGTGCGGGCTTTTGCGCAAGGCGAGGCGAATGAGTGCGTGGTTTACGGCGACGCGGCTTGGCTGGCCCGTGCGGCGCGCACCCTGCGGTTTTCACCCGACAGCAGCCGTCCGGCCATCGTGGAACTCGACGAGCTGGCCGAGTGGAAGGAGGTTCCGCACGGGGTCATTCCCGTGCTGCCCATCGTCGCGCTGCCTGCCGATCTCGTCATCGGGCAGGTGGACGCCCGCGCGGGTGCGGCTGCCTACGCGTGCATCGAAGCCGCGGCCCAAGACGCCCTTGCGGGTCGGGTAGCCGCCGTGGTGACGGCGCCCATCCACAAAGCGGCGCTGCATGCCGCGGGCGTGAACTTTCCCGGGCATACCGAAATCCTGCAGCACATGGCGGGCGGCGTACCCGTGCGCATGATGCTGGCCAACGAGCAACTCAAGACCGTGCTGGTGACTGTGCACATGGCCTTGCGGCAAGCCATCGATGCGGTGACGACCGAAGCCGTTTTGCAGACCTTGCGCATCGCCCATCAGGCTGCCCGTGGCTGGGGGCTGGCGCAGCCGCGCATCGCCGTTGCCGGACTGAATCCGCACGCGGGCGAGTCCGGGCTGTTCGGCGACGAGGAAGAGCGGATCATCGCCCCGGCGATCGCTCAGGCGCGCAGCGAGGGCATTGCCGCCAGCGGGCCTTACCCGCCTGATACCGTGTTCATGCGCGCGCGTCACGCACCGCCCGAGCACCCGGGCGCCTTCGACATCGTGGTGGCGATGTATCACGATCAGGGCCTGATTCCGGTGAAGTATCTCGGCGTGGAGCAGGGCGTAAACGTCACGCTGGGGCTGCCCTTTGTACGGACCAGCCCCGATCACGGTACGGCGTTCGACATCGCCGGACGCGACCAAGCCGACCCCTCCAGCCTGATTGCGGCCATTCGCATGGCCCGCGATCTTGCCGTACTGCACTGAGAGCGCCCCCAGACCTGCCGCGTTCGCGTCTGGCTCCCGAGAGGGGGATGAGGCCCGCGGCTTCAAGCTGCCCTGCGGCAGCTTGAAAGGAGCCTGTTGGGCCGAGCGAAAAATTGACCCGGGTGTTCCACCTACCCTGCTGCTTTTTTAGGCGCGGGGGCAGGAGTGATCACCATGGACATGATTGGCAAGGTCCGGCGGTTGCATTTCCGCCAGCACAACGCTCTGTGCCGCGCCCGACGCAGCTTGCCTCAAGGATCCAAGCCCGCCCACCAAAAGCCAACTCTAAGCAAAAACCGTAGACTTATTGCCATCCGGCTGCCCAGCAGTCGCCCTCAGACCCCGGGTCAAAATTGAATCGGCACGGTGGGTCAAAATTCCATCGGCACGAACAACTCGGCACCCCTCCATCAGTTTGACCATGTCCCAAGCTCTCGATTCTGCGGTTCAGGCCGCGCTGCAAACCCTTCAAGACCCGCAAACCGGCGCTTCGCTGGTCGCGGAAAAAGCCATCAAAAACTTGCGCGTGGACGGCGGCGACGTGTCGCTCGAAGTTGAACTCGGCTACCCCGCGCGCAGCCTGCATGCCGATTTGCAAAAGCAAGTCATCGCCGCGCTGCGCGCCGTGCCGGGGGTGCAGAACGTCTCGGTGGCGGTGCGCAGCCGGGTGGTGTCGCACGCGGTGCAGCGCGGGCTCAAACCCCTGCCGGAAGTGAAGAACATCATCGCGGTGGCCTCGGGCAAAGGCGGGGTGGGTAAGAGCACCACCGCGGCCAACCTTGCGCTAGCGCTAGCGGCGGAGGGCGCCCGTGTCGGCCTGCTTGACGCCGACATCTACGGCCCTTCGCAGCCCATGATGATGGGCGTTTCCGGCCAGCCGCAAAGCCGCGACGGCCAGAACATGGAGCCGCTGGAAAACTACGGCGTGCAGATCATGTCCATCGGCTTTCTGATTGAGGCCGACAACCCCATGATCTGGCGCGGCCCCATGGCCACGCAGGCTCTCGAACAACTGCTGCGCCAGACCGCGTGGCAAGACCTCGACTACCTCATCGTGGACATGCCTCCGGGCACCGGCGACATTCAACTGACCCTGAGCCAGCGTGTGCCGCTGACCGGCGCCATCATCGTTACCACTCCGCAAGACATCGCTCTGCTCGATGCGCGCAAAGGCCTGAAGATGTTCGAGAAAGTGGGCGTGCCCATTCTCGGCATCGTCGAAAACATGGCGATGCATGTGTGCTCCAACTGCGGTCATGTCGAGCACATCTTCGGCGCGGGCGGCGGCGAAAAGATGAGCCTTGATTTCAAGGTGGATTATCTCGGCGGCCTGCCGCTGGACATCCGCATCCGCGAACAGGCCGACAGCGGCCGTCCCACCGTGGTGGCCGACCCGGAGGGCGCCATCGCCCAGAGCTACAAATCCATCGCCCGCGCCGTGGCAGTGAAAGTCGCGCGGCAAGGCCGCGACTACACCGCCAAGTTCCCGACCATCAGCGTGCAGAACAGCTGAACCTCTGCCATGCTTGCCCCGTCCGATCGCTGGCAATTCTGGATCGACCGTGGCGGCACGTTCACCGACATCGTTGCGCGTCGGCCCGACGGGGCGTTGGTGGCGCACAAGCTGCTGTCGGAAAACCCGGAGCAGTACCGCGATGCGGCGGTGGCGGGCATACGCCAACTGCTGGGGTTGCAGCAGGGGGCTTTGATCACGCCGGGGCAGGTGGAGAGCGTGCGCATGGGCACGACGGTGGCGACCAATGCGCTGCTGGAGCGCAAGGGCGAGCCGCTGGTACTGGTGAGCACGCGCGGCTTTCGCAACGCGCTGCGCATTGCGTACCAAAACCGTCCCAGACTATTTGACCGCCGCATCGTGTTGCCCGAGCTGCTTTACAGCCGGGTGATCGAGGCGCAGGAGCGCGTGGGCGCAGATGGCGCGTTGTTGCAGCCGCTCGATGCCGAGGCCTTGCGACGCGATCTGCAAGATGCCTTTGACGCCGGGCTGCGCGCGGCGGCGATTGTGTTCATGCACGGCTGGCGTGAGGCGACGCATGAGCGTGCGGCGGCGCGCATCGCTCGCGAGGTCGGCTTCACGCAGGTGAGTACCTCGCATGAAACCAGCCCGCTGATGAAGTTTGTCTCGCGGGGCGACACCACGGTGGTCGACGCCTATCTCTCGCCCATTCTGCGGCGCTATGTCGATCAGGTGGCCGCCGAGATGCCGGGGGTGCGGCTGCTGTTCATGCAGTCCAGCGGCGGGCTGACCGAGGCGCACGCTTTTCATGGGAAGGACGCGATTCTGTCTGGCCCGGCAGGCGGCATCGTCGGCATGGCGCGCACGGCGCAGCAGGCGGGTCATGCCAAGGTCATCGGCTTCGACATGGGGGGCACCTCGACCGACGTGTCGCATTACGCGGGCGAGTTCGAGCGGGTGTTCGATACCCAGGTGGCCGGGGTGCGGGTGCGCGCGCCGATGTTGCATATTCATACCGTGGCGGCCGGGGGCAGTTCCATTCTGCATTTCGATGGCGCGCGTCTGCGCGTGGGGCCCGACTCGGCTGGCGCCAACCCTGGCCCGGCCAGCTATCGTCGCGGTGGGCCGCTGACCATCACCGATGCGAATGTGATGCTCGGCCGCATTCGCCCCGAGCACTTTCCATCTGTGTTCGGACCGCAGGCCGACGCCCTGCTGGACGCCGACGGGGTGCGCGAGCGCTTTACCGAACTGGCCGCGCGCATCGCCCGCGACACCGGCCAGCAACAAACCCCGGAGGATGTGGCCGAGGGCTATCTGGCCGTTGCGGTGCAGGCCATGGCCGGGGCGATCAAGCGTATTTCGCTGGCGCGCGGCTATGACGTGGCGCCCTACACCCTGCAATGTTTTGGCGGCGCCGGGGCGCAGCACGCCTGCAGCGTGGCCGATGCGCTGGGCATGGAGCGGGTGTTCATCCATCGCTTCGCCGGAGTGCTCTCCGCCTACGGCATGGGGCTGGCCGAGCAGACCGCCATGCAGCAGCGCAGTGTGGAAGCGCCGCTGCACGACGACCTGCTGCCGCGCCTGCACGCTTTGCGCGACACGCTGGCGGCGCAGGCGCGGCAAGAGCTGCAAGCGCAGGGCGTGGACGCGGGCAGCATCCGTCTGCGGGTCAGCGTGCTGTTGCGCTATGCGGGCAGCGATAGCGCGCTGCCGGTGGCGCTGGCCGATGCGGGGGCGATGCGGGCCGAATTCGAGCGCATCTATCTGCAGCGCTATGCCCACCACATGCCCGAACGCGGCCTGGTGGTCGAGGCGTTGTCGGTGGAGGCCGCTGGAGGCGGCGCACCACTGCACCACGAGGCGCTGCAGACGGAAGTGACGGGCGTCATGCCGCCGCACGCCCGGCTACCCGTGTTCATTGGCGGCCGCTGGCAAGACACCGTGCTGGTGCGGCGCCCCGAGTGCCAGCCGGGCCAGCATGTCGATGGCCCCGCGTTGCTCGCAGATGCCCATACCACGGTGTTCGTTGCCCCCGCCTGGCGCGCCCGCATCACCGCGGCCGGTCATGTGGAATTGCACCGGCAGGCCACCCAGACCCGCGCGCGCGATGACGACACTGCGGTCAACCCGGTGCGGCTGGAGCTGTTCAACAACCAGTTCATGCACATCGCCGAGCAGATGGGGGTGCAACTGCAAAACACCGCCGTGTCGGTCAACATCAAGGAGCGGCTCGACTTCTCTTGCGCGCTGTTCGACGCGCAGGGCCAGCTCATCGCCAATGCGCCGCATGTGCCGGTGCATCTCGGGTCGATGGGCGAGAGCATCCAGACGGTCATTCGCGAAAACCGCGCCGCCATGCGGCCCGGCGATGTGTTCATGCTCAACGATCCCTATCACGGCGGCACGCATCTGCCTGATGTCACCGTGGTCACGCCGGTGTTCGACGCCGCAGGGCGCGAGGTGCTGTTCTTTGTGGGTTCGCGCGGCCACCATGCCGACATCGGCGGCATCACGCCGGGCTCCATGCCGCCGTTCTCGTGCAGCATTCTGGAAGAAGGCGTGGTGATCGACAACTTCAAGCTGGTGGACGCAGGCCGCCTGCGCGAAGCCGAGGTGCTGGAGCTGCTGTCTGGCGGACGCTGGCCAGCGCGCAACCCGCAGCAGAACCTGGCCGACCTCAAGGCGCAGATCGCGGCCAACCAGACCGGCGCGCACGAATTGCGCAAACTCGTGGCCGACTATGGTCTGAACGTGGTGCGCGCCTATATGCAGCATGTGCAGGACAACGCCGAGGCCGCGGTGCGCCGGGTGATCGGCGCGCTGCACGACGGCGCGTTCAGCCTGGAGCTCGATAGCGGCGCACGCATCTGCGTGAGCATCCGCGTCAACCGCGAGCGGCGCGAAGCCGAGATCGACTTCACCGGCACCTCGCCGCAACAGCCCGACAACTTCAACGCGCCCAAGGCCGTTACCGTGGCGGCGGTGCTGTACGTGTTTCGCTGCCTGGTGGACGACGACATTCCGCTCAACGCCGGTTGCCTCAAGCCCCTGCATCTCATCGTGCCCGAGGGCTCGATGCTGGCGCCGCGCGCGCCCGCCGCTGTGGTGGCGGGCAATGTGGAGGTCAGCATGTGCGTGACCAACGCGCTGTTCGGCGCACTGGGCGTGCAGGCCGCGAGCCAGTGCACCATGAACAACTTCACCTTCGGCAACGCGCAGCATCAGTATTACGAGACCCTCGCGGGCGGCTCCGGCGCGGGAGGCGTGTTCGATGCCCAGGGCCAGCAGACCGGCGGCTTCGACGGGGCTTCCGTGGTGCAGACCCATATGACCAACTCCCGCCTGACCGATCCCGAAGTGCTGGAATGGCGCTATCCCGTCCGGCTGGAGAGCTTCGCCATCCGCTCCGGTTCGGGCGGCGCCGGGCGCTGGCGCGGCGGCGACGGCGGGGTGCGGCGCATCCGCTTTTTAGAGCCGATGACCGCGGGCATTCTCTCCAATGGCCGCCGCGTGCCCGCCTTCGGCATGGCGGGCGGCGCCCCTGGCGCCGTGGGCGTCAACCAGATCGAGCGTGCGGACGGCCGCATCGAGCCGCTGCCCGCTTGCGCCAGCGCAGAAATGCAGCCGGGAGATGTGTTCGTCATCCAAACGCCCGGCGGCGGCGGTTATGGTTGAGGGCATCGCAAAGAGGAAACCGCATGACCCCCGTTCAAGCCGACATGCCGCCCATCGTTACTCTCACGCTCAACCCCTGCGTGGACGTGAGCTACGACATCCCGCAACTGATCGAAGACCAGAAAGTCCACGCCACCGCCACGCGGCTTGATCCCGGCGGCAACGGTATCAACGTGGCGCGCGCGCTCAAGCGGCTGCGCATTCCGGCATGGGCTTGCGCCACCGTGGCGGGCGAAATCGGCATGCTGTTCGAGCGACTGACCTCCGGGCAGATCGACCATCCTCATCTGGTGCGCATCGACGGCGAAACCCGTATCAACACCACCTTGCAGCAGCGCCAGCCGCGTGCCCAGTTCGAGGTCAGCGCCACCGGACCGGTGATCGACGCCGCGACACTGGACCGCATCAGCGCCGAAGTGCTCGAACTCGCCCGCAATGGCTACGCTGTGCTCACCGGCTCGCGTTCTCCTGGCGTTCCGCCCGGCTACTACGCCGAGTTGTGCGCCGCCCTGCGCGCCCAAGGCGCAAAGCCCGTGGTAGACGCGCAGGGCGAGGCGCTGGCGCAGGCCGTGGCCGCCCGGCCCTTTCTCATCAAGCCCAATCGCTTCGAACTCGAACAGCTCGTCGGCCGACCGCTGCCCACGCGGGATGAGGTCATCCGCGAGGCCCGCGTGCTGCACGCGCATGGCGTGGAGTGGGTCTGTGTCTCTCTGGGCGGCGAAGGCGCGGTGCTGGTGGGCGCCGAGACCTATATCGGCCTCGCGCCCGAGGTGGCGGTGGTGTCCACCGTCGGCGCGGGCGATTCGATGGTCGGCGGTTTGGTCGCCGCCCTCTCACGCCATGCAACCCCCGCCGATGCCCTGCGTCTCGCCTTGGCCTGCGGCAGCGGCACTTCTCAGCAGCCGGGCACCGAATTGTTCGATCCGGCCGCTTTGCCCGGCTTGCAGGCGCAGGTCAAAGTTCAGCTTATCGCTTGATGGCCCGCCAGCCGATGTCGCGGCGGCATTGCATGCCGTCGAAGTGAATCGTGTGGATGGCCTCGTACGCCCGTTGCTGCGCGATGCGCGGTGAATCGCCCAGCGCGGTGACGGCCAGCACCCGGCCGCCTGAGGTGCGCAGCACGCCCTGCGCGTCGAGCGTGGTACCGGCATGGAAGGTGATGCAGTCGGCGGTCTCGGGCGGAATGCCGGTGATGGCGTCGCCCTTGCGCGGGTTTTCAGGGTAGCCATGTGCGGCGAGCACCACGCCCAGGGCGGTGCGGCGGTCCCACTCCAGTTCCACCTGATCGAGCTGCCCGGCGATGGCCTTCTCGAACACCACCGAAAGATCGCTTTTGAGGCGGGCCATGATGGGCTGGGTTTCCGGGTCGCCCATGCGGCAGTTGAATTCCAGCGTCTTTGCGCGGCCCTGGGCGTCGATCATCAGCCCGGCATAGAGAAAGCCGGTGAACGGAATGCCGTCGGCCGCCATGCCCTTGACGGTGGGCAGGATGATTTCGCGCATCACCCGGGCGTGCACTTCGGGCGTGACCACGGGCGCTGGTGAATAAGCGCCCATGCCGCCGGTGTTGGGGCCGTTGTCGCCATCGAGCAGGCGTTTGTGATCCTGGCTGGAGGCCAGCGCGAGCACATGCAGGCCGTCGACCATGACGATGAAACTGGCTTCCTCGCCCTGCAAAAACTCTTCGATGACCACGCGTGCGCGGCCCGCGTTGTGCTGCACGCCGTAGCGGTTGGCCTGCAGCATGTCGTCGATGGCGGCATGGGCTTCGTCGGCCGTCTGCGCCACCACCACGCCCTTGCCCGCGGCCAGGCCATCGGCCTTGACGACGATGGGCGCGCCGTGCTCGTCCACATAGGCATGGGCTGCCGCAGCATCTTCAAAAGTGGCATAGGCGGCGGTAGGAATGTGGTGCCGCGCCATGAAGTCCTTGGAGAAGGCTTTGGAGCTTTCGAGCTGGGCGGCGGCGCGGGTCGGACCGAAAATTTTCAGGCCGCGGGCACGAAAGCCATCGACGATGCCAGCGGCCAGCGGCGCTTCGGGCCCGACCACGGTGTAGGCGATTTTTTCGCGCACGCAGATCGCGGCCAGCTCTTCGGCGTTGGCCACCTGCAGGTTCTCCAGCCGGGAGTCGAGCGCGGTGCCGCCGTTGCCGGGAGAGACATAGACCTTCTGTACCCGCGGCGCCTGCGCCAGCTTCCAGGCGATGGCGTGTTCACGTCCGCCGGAGCCGATGACGAGGAGTTTCATGGTGAATGCGGTGGTTTAGGCGAAGGCGGCGTTGTGATAGACCTCTTGCACATCGTCGAGGTCTTCCAGGGCGTCGATGAGTTTTTGCATCTTTTCGGCGTCGTCGCCCGCCAGCTCGACCGTGTTGTCGGCGCGCATGGTGATGACGGCGAGTTCCGGCTGCAACGCGGCGGCTTCGAGCGCGGCGCGCACCGCCTCGAACTGGGCCGGCGGAGTGAGCACTTCGATCGCGCCGTCGTCATCCGTGATCACGTCGTCCGCTCCAGCCTCCAGCGCCACTTCCATCACCTTGTCTTCCGAAGTGCCCGGCGCGAACACGAGCTGGCCGCAATGCCTGAACTGGAAGGCCACCGAGCCCTCGGTGCCCAGATTGCCGCCGTTCTTGGACAGCGCATGGCGCACTTCGGCCACGGTGCGCACGCGGTTGTCGGTCAGGCAGTCGATGATGATCGCCGCGCCGCCCACGCCATAGCCTTCGTAGCGAATTTCTTCGTAATGCACGCCTTCGAGCGCGCCGGTGGCCTTGTCGATGTTTTTCTTCACCGTATCGGCGGGCATATTCGCCGCCTTGGCCTTGTCAACCGCCAGGCGCAGGCGGGGATTGGCGTTGGGGTCGCCGCCGCCCAGACGGGCCGCGGCCGAGATTTCACGAATGATCTTGGTCCAGACCTTGCCGCGTTTTTCGTCCTGACGGCCTTTGCGGTGCTGGATATTGGCCCATTTGGAATGTCCGGCCATGGTGGTGCGATGCTCCTGATGGAAGCCCTGCGGCAGGGTGACAGCATGCAGCGAGGGCGTTGATAGACTGCGAATTCTACTTTCGCGCCGTGCGCCCGATTCCCGCCCGACCCCCTTCACACCCAGGCTACCGCCATGTCCGACCCCATCCTCGTCGCCCAGCACGGCAAGGTGCAATGCCACTTGTTGCCGCGCCTGTCCAATCGCCACGGCCTCATCACCGGCGCTACCGGCACCGGAAAGACCGTGAGTCTTCAAGTGCTGGCCGAGGCGTTCTCGCGCATCGGCACGCCGGTGTTCATGGCCGATGTGAAGGGCGACCTGACCGGAATTTCACAAGCGGGCAGTCTGAGCCCCAAACTGGCTGAGCGGCTCAAGACCCTCGGCCTGCCCGAGCCGACTTTCGGCGCCAGCCCGGTGACGCTGTGGGACGTGTTCGGCGAACAGGGCCATCCCATCCGCGCCACCATTTCCGACATGGGGCCGCTGTTGCTGGCGCGGCTGCTGCAGCTCAACGAGACGCAGACCGGCGTGCTCAACCTCGTGTTCAAAATCGCCGACGACAACGGCCTGCTGCTGCTCGACATGAAGGATCTGCGCGCCATGCTGCAGGAGGTGGGCGACAACGCGGCGAGCTTCACCACCGAGTACGGCAACATCAGCGCGGCCAGCGTGGGGGCCATTCAGCGCGGGTTGCTACAGCTTGAAACCCAGGGCGCCGATAAGTTCTTCGGCGAACCCATGCTCAACATCGACGACCTGATGCAGACCGACGGCAATGGGCGCGGCATGGTCAACATCCTCGCCGCCGACAAGCTCTATCAGGCACCGCGTCTGTATGCGACTTTTCTGCTGTGGCTGTTGTCCGAGCTGTTCGAGCGCCTGCCCGAAATTGGCGACCCCGATCAGCCCAAGCTGGTGTTCTTTTTCGACGAGGCGCATCTGCTGTTCAACGATGCGCCCAAGCCGCTGCTGGAAAAAATCGAGCAGGTCGTGCGGCTCATTCGCTCCAAGGGCGTGGGCGTGTTCTTCGTCTCGCAGAATCCGCTGGACATTCCCGACACCGTGCTCGGCCAGCTGGGCAACCGCATCCAGCACGCGCTGCGCGCGTTTACCCCGCGTGACCAGAAGGCGGTGAAAACCGCGGCCGACACCATGCGTCCCAACCCGGGTCTGGACGTGGCCCAGGCCATCACCGAACTCGCGGTGGGCGAGGCGCTGGTGTCGCGGCTCGATGAAAAGGGTCGCCCCACACCGACCGAGCGGGTGTGGATGCTGGCGCCCGGCAGCCGCATCGGGCCGATCAGCCCCGAGGAACGCAAGGCGCTGATGCAGGGCTCGCTGGTGGCGGGGGTGTATGAAAAAACGGTAGACCGCGAATCGGCCTACGAACTGCTCAAAGGTCGTGTGGAAACCGCGCCAGAAGCCGCCGCGCCCGCGCCAACTGCCGGAGCGCCAAACGGAGCGCCAACCGGTTCAGGCGGCGGTCTGCTCGATTCGCTGGGGCAGGGCCTGGGCGGTCTGGCGAGAGGTTCGGGCCGCAAGGATTCCATGCTCGAAACCCTGGCCAAGTCGGCTGCGCGCAGCATCGGCAGTACCGTGGGCCGAGAAATCATCCGCGGCGTGCTGGGCAGCCTGCTGGGGAGCAGCAAGCGCCGCTGATTACTCTACGCTCAGCGGCGATCCCAATCGCCGCGGTCGTGGTCGCGATGGCCCCAGCCGTGTCCGCGGTCATGCCGCCAATGATCGCGGTCCCAGCGGCGCACCGGAGCGCCGTAGTCGTAGTAGTAGGGCGGCGCGACTGCCACTGGGGTGTAAACCTGACCATAGCCGTAGTACACCGGGCGCGGCGGGGGCGGAGGTGGGGCGAAATAGACCGGCGGCATGGGCGGCGGCGGTGCATACACCACCGGCGGCGCCTGATACACCGGGTAAGCATTCGAAAAATTGGTCACCACCCCGGGAACGCCGACGTTGACCGACCAAAACACCCGGTCAGCATGCGCCGCCGGTGCGGCAATGAGTGCGGCGCTGCCCGCAAGGGCCAGAACGATGTGACGGAACATGATGGAAACCTCCTGAACATCTTGTGGTTGGTGCTTGAGTAACGAGAGCCATTCCGGCTTGCCGACAGCGCGTGTGAAGTTTTTTCCCGCGCATCAATCGGGGCAGATTTTTGGCTTTCAGCCCGGCGCAGGACAGGGCAGCCTGTTTGCACTGCAACACAGCCGCGTCCTGCCTTTTCCAGACCTGTTCAAATAGCGGGGCTATGGAAACTGTTGACAAACCTTCGAACTTCCTGCGTCAGATTATCGAGCGCGATCTGGCGCAAGGCACTTATGCAAACCGGCGCTTTGCCGGTCATCCGGCCGACGCTGCCGGACATGCTGCGGGCCCGCTCGATCCGGCGCGCATCCGCACCCGCTTTCCGCCCGAGCCCAACGGCTATCTGCACATCGGCCACGCCAAGAGCATCTGCCTGAACTTCGGTCTGGCGCAGGATTTCGGCGGGGTCTGCCATTTGCGTTTCGACGACACCAATCCCGAAAAAGAAGACCAGGAATACGTCGATGCCATTCTCGATGCGGTGCATTGGCTGGGCTTCGACTGGAATGCGGGCGGTGTCTCGCATCTGTTCTATGCCAGCGACGACTTCGACTTCATGTACCGTTGCGCCTGCGCGCTGATCGAACACGGTCTGGCTTACGTGGATGAGCAGAACGCCGACGACATGCGCCGCAACCGTGGCACGCTCACCGAGCCGGGTGTGGACAGCCCCTGGCGCAACCGTACGCCCGAGGAAAACCTGCGGCGTTTCGAGGAAATGCGCGCGGGCCAGCACCCGGAAGGCAGCATGGTGTTGCGCGCAAAGATCGACATGGCCGCGCCCAATATCAATCTGCGCGATCCGGCGATTTACCGCATCCGCTTCGCGCACCATCACCGCACGGGCGACACCTGGTGCATTTACCCGATGTACACCTTCGCGCATCCGATCGAAGACGCGATGGAATGCATCAGCCACAGCCTGTGCACCCTGGAGTTCGAGGATCAACGGCCGTTCTACGACTGGCTGCTCGATCATCTCGTGCGGCTGGGCCTGGTCGCCAGCCCACGGCCGCACCAGTACGAGTTCGCTCGGCTCAACCTCACCTATGTGGTGACGAGCAAGCGCAAGCTCGCGCAACTCGTGGCCGAGCGCCACGTGGACGGTTGGGACGACCCGCGCATGCCCACGCTGGTGGGCTTGCGCCGACGCGGCTACACGCCTGAGAGCCTGCGCCTGTTCACCGATCGCATCGGCGTGAGCAAGGCCGATTCCTGGATCGACTACAGCGTGCTCGAACAGGCTTTGCGCGACGATCTCGATGCGCGCGCCCCGCGTGCGATGGCTGTGCTCGATCCCCTCAAGCTCGAACTCACCAACTGGGCCGAGGTGTTCGGCAACGCGGCGCACGCCGAGCCCTGCAGCGCGCCTATCCATCCCGGCCACCCCGAGATGGGACGGCGGCAGTTCGACCTCACCGCGCAGGTCTGGATCGAGCGTGAAGACTTCATGGAGGTTCCGCCCAAGGGCTATCACCGCCTCACGCCCGGTGGCCTCGCGCGGCTGAAATACGGCTACGTGATTCGTTGCGCCGGCTGTGAAAAAGATGCCGATGGGCGGGTCACCAAGGTGCTGGCCGAACTGTTGCCCGACACCAAAAGCGGCACGCCGGGGGCGGACGCGGTGAAGGTCAAAGGCGTGATTACCTGGGTGAGCGCCAGTCTGGGCGTGGCCGCGCAGGTGCGGCTGTTCGACCGCCTGTTCACCGAGGCGCATCCCGACGCGGGGGGCCGCGATTTTCTCGCTGTGCTCAATCCGCAAAGCAAGCAAACAGTGCAGGCCTATATCGAGCCCGCGCTGGCCATAGCTCCTGCCGGGGCTTCGTTCCAGTTCGAGCGGCACGGCTATTTTGTCGCCGACCGGGTCGATCATTCCGCGGCGCAGCCGGTGTTCAACCGCACGACGACGCTCAGAGACAGCTGGGGCATGTGATGATGCAGGCGCCCGATGACACCCTGAGTTTTGGCGCGCCCATGCCCGCGGGCAGCAGCGCGCTGGCGCGCTTGCAGCAGCAAGGTTTTTGTGTGCTGGGCGCCGCCGATCTGGCCGCCATGGCAGGTTATGACCTGGCGAGCTGTGCGCCGGCCCTCGGCTTGTGGAACGACCTGCCGCCCGACGATTACCTCAAAGACGGCGGGCACTATCGCTTCCGGCGTCATGGCAGCTTCATTCAGACCCGGCAGCCGGCCGCAGGGCAGGCGGAGCTTCAGACCGCGCCGCACCGGGCGCATTGGCAGCCGACCTCTTACAACGCGCTGCATGGCGGCATGTTGCGCTGGTTCGCACCCTTGACCGACGAGCTGCAGCGGGCCGTGTTCTGGCAGCCCTTGCTGCTCGGTCTGGGGCGGCTGTTCGCACAGGTGCGCCCGGCGCCGCAATGGTTCATCGAAGCGCACCAGTTCCGCATCGATACCCGCGAAGGTGTGGGCCGCCCGACGCCGGAAGGGGCGCACCGCGACGGCGTGGATTTTGTGGCCGTGGTGCTGATCTCGCGGCACGACATTCGCGGTGGCGAAACCCGGGTGTTCGAACTCGCCGGGCAACGCGGCGTGCGCTTCACCCTGGCCGAGCCCTGCAGCGTGCTGCTGATGGACGACACTCGCGTGATTCACGAGAGCACCCCCGTCCTGCCCGCAGGCGAAACCAGAGGTGGCTGGCGCGATACCCTGGTGCTGACTTATCGCGCGGGGGGCTTCCTCGATCCGCAGACCTGAGTTTGGGACTGCAAAAAAGTGCGACATGTCGCCGCTATCAGACGGTCGTCTGTCGCGAGTTTGATTTCAATCAATATGAAGCTCAAGCTCGCGAACTAGAGCAGACTTGAAACACAATTAGTTACATAATCTGTCCATTGTGTCCGGCAAGTCGTCAGGACGCGATTTTCTGGAGAGATGCTCATGCGTCATTTGACCCGTCACTTGCCACCCTTGATGGCTGCGCTGGCCGTTGCAGCCGCGCCGGTTTCCGCTCTTGCGCAACAGGCCGCAAGCCCCGAACAGATGCAGGCCACTCGCGCCGTCACCGGCGAGCTGCTCAAAACCCTGAGCGGCAAGCTGCAGGCCAGCATGAAGGAAAACGGCCCGGCGGGTTCGATCACGGTTTGCAAAACCATCGCCCCCGAAATTGCCATGGGTCTGGCCGACAAGACCGGTTGGAAGATCACCCGCGTGGGCACCCGAGTGCGCAATATCGACATGGGCACACCCAACGTCTGGCAGCACAAGGCGCTGGGCCACCTGAACGCCGATCTGAAATCGGGCGCCAAGCCCGAAACCCTGGAATGGAGCGAAGTGGTGACTGAGAACGGCAAGCCCACCCTGCATTACGCCAAGGCCATCGTGCTGCAGACGCAATGCCTGGCTTGCCACGGCACCACCGCGCAACTCGCACCCGGCGTGGCCGACAAACTCAAGACCGACTACCCGCACGATGCGGCCACTGGCTACGCGCCGGGGCAGCTGCGCGGCGCCGTAGTCATCAGCCGCCCGCTGTAATCAACCGCAGAAGCAGGGCACAACGGCACAACGCCTGCCCGCGCCTCACCAGCGCAGGTAGGCGTTTTTGTTTCCGGTCTGCATCTCGATTTTGCGTTCCTGCTGTTTGTGCAGCCCGACGATGGTGTACCGACCCGCAGGCGCTTTGAGATAGCACAAAGGGCCGCCAGCGGTGAACTGGGCCACGGTCTTGCCGTGCTGCATGACGTGGATCGGCACATCAGCCAGATAGGCCCCTTGCGGCCCTTCCACCATCCAGAAGCCGAGATTGAATTCGGGCGCTCGCGCCTGCAGCGCTTTCAGGCTGCCTTGGCCCACGCCGCCGCAGAGGTAAGAGATATCTCCGGCGTGGTGAACCTCCGCAGCCTGGCTCAGAGTGGGGCTGAGCAAGCCAGCCGCCGACACGCCCATTAAAGCGCCGATCAGTGCGCCCCGGCGCAGGGCTTGATACGCGATGGACATGATGATGATCCTTTCAAGACTTGCGTGAACACGCCCTGAAATAGACCTTGCCCGGCGGGCCGGGTTCGCCCGTGGGCGGCAGCCCTTCAGCCTCGTTTCATTTTTCTGCGGCCATGAAAAAACCCCGCCGGGGCGGGGTTTGGCCCGGGGTTTGACCGAAACGCCGTCAGGCGGCTGCGGGTTTGGTCGGCACTGCCTTGGGTTGATGCAGATTGGGTAGAAACACGGCCAAGAGTCCGATAAGCGGCAGGAAGGAGCAGATTTTGTACACCGCGTCGATGCCCCACATATCGGCCAACTGACCCAGCACGGCTGCACCGATACCGCCCAGGCCAAACGCCAAGCCGAAGAACAGCCCGGCCACGGTGCCGACCTTGCCGGGAATGAGCTCCTGCGCATAGACCACCATCGACGGAAATGCCGAGGCCAGCATGAAGCCGATGATGGCGCTGAGCACGGCCGACATTTCCAGACTGGCGTAGGGCAGCATCAGGGTGAAGGGCGCTACGCCGAGGATGGACACCCAGATCACCGCCTTGCGGCCGACCCGGTCGCCGATCGGGCCGCCCATCAGCGTTCCCGCCGCGACCGAGGCGAGGAAGACAAACAGGTGGTACTGCCCAATTTCCGTGCTGACGTGGAATTTGTGCATCAGATAAAAAATGAGATAACTGTTGATGCTGGCCAAATAGAAGAACTTGGAGAAGATTAGCGCCAGCAGCACCGCCAGCGTGCGGCGTACCAGATACGGCGGAACCGGTGAATGCTTGATGGCGGTGGCCTTCTTCGGCAGGCGGTGCTGGTGGCTGTACCAGCGACCCACGCCGATGAGCACGACGATGGCCAGCAGGGCGGCCAGCGAAAACCAGGCCACGCTCTTTTGCCCATGCGGCAGCACGATCCACGCGGCCAGCAGCGGCCCGGTGGCGGTGCCCGCATTGCCCCCCACCTGGAAGATGGACTGCGCCAGACCGTGGCGTCCGCCCGAGGCCATGCGGGCCACGCGCGACGACTCCGGGTGGAAGATCGAGGAGCCGGTGCCCACCATGGCCGCGGCCAGCAGCAGGATGGGGAAGGTCGGCGCCACCGACAGCGTGAGCAGCCCGGCCAGGGTGCAGCCCATGCCCACCGCCAGCGAGTAGGGCTTGGGATATTTGTCGGTGTAGTAGCCCACCAGCGGCTGCAGCAGCGAGGCGGTGAATTGATAGGTGAGGGTGATCAGACCGATCTGGGCGAAATTCAGATGGAAATCGGTTTTGAACAACGGATAGATCGCCAGAATCAACGACTGGATCATGTCGTTGAGGAAATGCGAAAAGCTGATCGCGCCGAGGATGCGAAAGCGGGTCTGCTCCGCCGGGGCGTTGTCAGCCGGGGCGAGTGCAGCGGTGGTGGGGGTGGAACTCACGGTCTGGATCTTTGTGGGAGTGCGGGAAAACGCAAAAATAGCCTTAATTTGCGTGAGAGCAAGGATAGTGCGGCAGGGAGATATTTGCACAGGCAGGGAATTTTCCAGGAGCCTGTCGGGTGCGCGAATTCAGGGAGCGGCTTAATATTTGCTGCATGGCACAAATCGCAACTGAACGCGCAACCGAGGGCGCAACCGACATCGCCGCTCTGCGACCGCAGAGTCTGGGCGAAGAGATCGCCAACAGCATCAGCCACGGGCTCGGGCTGTTGCTGTCCATTGCTGCGCTGCCCGTGCTCATTGTTCATGCGGTTGAGCACCAGCCGGTGGCCAGCGTGGTGGGGGCGACGATTTTCGGCGCCAGCGCCATCCTGCTCTATCTCGCCTCCACCCTATATCACGCTCTGCCGCAGCCGCGGCTCAAGGCGGTGTTTCAGCGTCTCGACCATGCCGCCATTTACCTGCTGATCGCCGGCACCTACACCCCGTTCACCCTGGGCGTGTTGCGCGGAGGATGGGGGTGGACCTTGTTCGGCGTGGTCTGGGGGCTGGCGGCGATGGGGCTGCTGCTCAAGGCGTTTGCCGGGGTGCGCTTTCCGCACCTGTCCACTGCACTCTATCTGGGCATGGGTTGGGTGGTGCTGATCGCCATCGTGCCGCTAGCCGAGCGCATCGCGCCGATGGGGCTGTTCTGGCTGGTGGCGGGCGGCGTGTCTTACACCCTGGGGGTGGTGTTTTTTGTGTTCGACGAGCGCTGGCGCTACGCGCACTTCGTCTGGCACCTGTTCGTGCTCGCCGGGACCGTTTGTCATTTTTTCGCGGTGCTCTATTACGCTGTCTGAAATGCCGTCGTCATAAAATAGAACGACCGTTCTTTTTTTGTGGCGCCGTGCCTAAAATGCTGCTCAAAACAGCCTGACCGTGGAGACCGCGATGACCCCGCATCAACTCTTGGAAAAATTCGGCCCGCGCGAGGCCATGGATTACGACGTCGTCGTCGTCGGGGCGGGCCCTGGCGGACTGGCTACGGCCATCCATCTCAAACAGTTGGCGCAGCAGGCCGGGCGCGAGATCTCGGTCTGCGTGCTGGAAAAAGGTTCCGAGCCGGGGGCGCACATTTTGTCCGGGGCCATCATGGATCCCGGCGCGCTGACCGAACTGTTCCCCGACTGGAAGGCGATGGGCGCGCCGCTGAATCAGCCAGTCACGGCGGATCAGTTTTTGTTCCTGAGCGACGCCAACGCCAAGCCCGCGCCCGCGGCTTTTCTGCCCGACTGTTTCAAGAACCACGGCAACTACGTCATCAGCCTGGGCAATCTGGTGCGCTGGATGGCGCAGCAGGCTGAAGCGTTGGGCGTGGAGATTTTCCCCGGCTTCGCTGCGGCCGAGGTGCTCTATGACGAGCAGGGCCGTGTTTGCGGCGTGGCCACAGGCAACCAGGGGCTGGGCAGGGACGGCGAGCCGACCGATCATTTCGCGCTGGGCATGGAACTGCGCGCCAAGTACACGGTGTTCGCCGAAGGCTCGCGCGGTCAGCTGGGCCGCGAGTTGATCGCGCATTTCAAGCTCGACGCCGGGCGCGATCCGCAAAGCTACGGCATTGGCATCAAGGAGCTCTGGGAAGTGGCTGCCGACAAACACCAGCCTGGGCTGGTGCTGCACACCGCGGGCTGGCCGCTCGATCCCAAGACTTACGGCGGCGGGTTTCTCTACCACCTCGAAGACCGCAAGGTGGCGATCGGCTTCGTGGTCGGGCTGGATTACACCAATCCGTGGATGAGTCCGTTCGAGGAATTTCAGCAGCTCAAGACCCATCCGGCAATTCGCGGTTTGTTCGACGGCGCCAAGCGTCTGGGCTACGGCGCGCGTGCCATCACGGCCGGCGGGCTGCTGAGCTTGCCCAAGCTGGTGTTTCCCGGCGGCTGTCTGGTGGGGTGCGAAGCGGGGTTTCTCAACGCATCGCGCATCAAGGGCAGTCATGCGGCGATCAAGACCGGCATGCTTGCGGCGCAGGCCATCGCCGATGCGCTGGCTGCAGGGCGCGCGCAAGACGAACTCAGCGCCTATCCCGCGGCGTTCGAGCAGTCGTGGCTGCACGCCGAACTCAAGACCGCGCGCAACTTCAAGCAGTGGTTCAAGAAGGGCCGACTGGTGGGCACGCTGATGACCGGCATCGAGCGCTGGTTTCTGCCGCGCATCGGCATCAAGTCGCCGCCGTGGACGGTGCATCACCATGTGCCCGACCACGCCATGCTCAAACCGGCCGCCGACTGCCCGCGCATCGACTATCCGAAGCCCGACGGCGTGCTCACTTTCGACAGGCTGAGTTCGGTCTATTTGAGCAACACCAATCACGAGGAGAATCAGCCGCCCCATCTGACTCTCAAGGACGTGTCGGTGCCGGTGCAAGTCAACCTCAAGACCTATGCTGGGCCGGAGACCCGCTACTGTCCGGCCGGGGTGTACGAATTCGTCAAGGGCCCGGACGGCTGCGACAAATTGCAGATCAACGCGCAGAACTGCGTGCACTGCAAGACCTGCGACATCAAAGACCCGACGCAGAACATCGTCTGGGTTGCGCCCGAAGGCGGGGGCGGGCCGAACTACGTGGGCATGTAGGGCCTGTCAACGCTGCAGATCGCTACAGGTGCACCCGGGCTCGATCTGCCGACGCAGGGCGCAGCGGCCAGAGGGATCACGCGCGGGATCACGCGCGTTCGCGGGGGTGGCCGCCAAAGTGTGAAGTAATCGACGGGCTCTTCAGACAAGGCGCATTTACACTGCGCCCAACTTAAAAAACCGGCGCAGATCGCACAGTATCGTGCGGGATGCCGGTACGAGATTTTTTGCTGCATGCCTGGTTCCACCCCGCTGTTTTCCCCCGCCCAGACGCTTGCGCCGCAAGGCGCCGCGGCCATGCCGCGCCGACTGCGTCGCGGCTATTGGGGTCTGGTCGGGCTCACCTTGGTTTTCGCGGCCTGGCTGGCCTGGATCAACTGGCAGCGGCAGGACGACACGCTGCGCAGCACTCTACGGGTGGAAACGGCGTTTCTCGCGGACGCCACCTCGGCCTATCTCGATCGCTATGAATCGGTCATGTCCGCGCTGGGCAACGATCTGCTGACGCGTCCTGAATTGCTGGCCGCACCTGATCAGCTCCAGACGTTGTTGCAGCGCTATCGCGCCCTGCTCGGGCCGGATCAGGCCTTGTCGATCAATCTGTCCATGGCCGATGGCCAGATGTTTGCCACGACCCTGCCCGGACAGAGGCACTTGCCCAATTTCCGCAACATGCCCGACATCTGGCCGGGCATCGAGCAGGCAGGGCGCACAGGGGGCCTGGAGGTGGGCAAGGCGGTGTATGGCCCCATGCTGCATCGCTGGGTGATTCCTCTGCGCCTGATCGTGAAAAACGCCGCGGGGCAGCCGCAGTTGCTGATTGCGGTGCCCGTGGAGCTCAATGACTTTCTCGAACGCTGGCGGCGTTCCGTGGCGGCTGCGGAATATGCCATGCCGGGCATGTCGATCGCGCTGATGCGCGCAGATGGCTACCTGCTCGCGCGCTGGCCCGCGCCCAAGACGGACGATTTGCCGCGCTTTTACAGCGCCAAGCGGCAGGGAGAACTGGCCCGTGCCGCGCGGCATGCGCCGGATGGCGCCACCTCCGGCGTGTTCAGCGGCCGGGTGGACTCGGACGACATTCCCCGCCTGGGCGCCTGGGTGCGCCTGCCGCACTACGACGTGCTGGTGAACATGACCGTGCCGCGCGCTTTGATCTGGCGTGATTTCTGGCGCGCCTACTGGCCTGCGCTGACCATTCTGGCGCTGTGGTTGGCGGGGCTCACGCTGGCCTATCGGCTGGTGCGCAAACAGGCCGAGCGCGACAGCGCGCAACTGCGCGATCGGTCCGAAATCATGTACCGCCTGGCCAATCAGGACAGCCTCACCGGGCTGCTCAACCGCCGCGGCATGGGTGAATACCTGCAGCGCGCCCATGATCGCGCTAGAGACCATGGCATCGGCTACGCGCTGGTGCTGTTCGACCTCGATCACTTCAAGCTGATCAACGACGGCTTCGGCCACGCCGCGGGCGACGCCGTGCTGCAGCAGGTCGCGCACCTGCTGCAAACCAGGGTGCGCAAGGAAGACCAGGTGGCGCGCTGGGGCGGCGAGGAATTTCTGGTGCTGCTGCCCGATTCGTCGCTCGAGACCGCGCACGCCACGGCGGAGAAGCTGCGCGAGCTGATCTCGCATACCCGCATGTCCGTGGGCGGCGCGGAATTGCGGCTGACGGCGAGTTTCGGCGTATCCGCTTGGGAGCCCGGCGGCCCGCTCACCTCCGCCGAACTGCTGGGGCAGTGCGACTCCGCGCTCTACAACGCCAAGGCCGGCGGGCGCAACCGGGTCAAGCAGTTCGAGGGCAAGTCGGCGCAGGACTATCTGCAGGGCTTCACCCTCAAGCGCGCCATCGAGGACGACCGCATCCGCGTGGCCTATCAGCCGCTGGTATCCCTGGCCGACGGGCAGATCATGGGGTTTGAAGCCCTCGCGCGGCTGGTTGCGGAAAACGGCGATGTGATTGCGGCCGGGCAGTTCATCGACGTAGCCAACCGTCTGCGCCTGGAGCACCGCATCGATTCGCGTGTGTCCAAGCAGGTCATGGCGCGCTGCAGCCAGCGCATGGAGCAGACCGGCACGCCGATGAAGTACATGATCAACTGCTCTGCCGACTTCCTCAGTCGACCGGAAGATGTGCAACAACTGCTCGACCGGGCGCAGCATTTCTGCAGCACTTGCGCGGTGGATATGACCGGCAAGGCCAAGCCCATGGTCATCGAGATCACCGAACGCCAACTCATCGGAGATGCCGAAGCGGTGCGCCAACTGGTGCAGCCGCTGATCGATTTTGGTTTCCAGCTCGCGGTGGACGATTTCGGCAGCGGCTACTCGTCGTATCTCTATGTGCTCAAGCTGCCGGTGAGCTACCTCAAGATCGAGGCCGAGTTGGTGCGCGAAGCCGCGCACAGCGCGCGGGCGCAGGCCATGGTGCGCTCGATCAACAGCATGGCGCACGAGCTGGGCATCCTGACCATCGCCGAAGGCATCGAAGACGAGGCCACCGCCGAAGTCATGCGCCGCATCGGTGTGGACTGGGGACAGGGCTACTACTGGGGACGGCCGGAGATCGAGGCGTAGTCCAGCACGCCGACCGCGCAGTCAGTCGGCAGGGGCGTACTTCGCCGCGAAAGCAGCCAGATCGAGGGAGCGGAAATCGGGCAGGGCGGCATTGAGCTGCGCGTGGCCCCAGTCCCACCACGCGATGCGGCGCAGGGTCTGAGCAATCTCCGGGTCGCAGCGGGTACGCAACACGCGGGCAGGCACACCGACCACAATCGCATAGGGCGGCACATCGTGGGTAACGACTGCGCCGCTGCCGATGGCTGCCCCATCGCCAATGGTGACGCCGGGCATCACGGTGGCGTTGTGACCGATCCAGACATCCGCCCCGATATGCACCGCATGCTGCTTGCGCCATTCAAAAAACGCGACATCGTCTGCGGCATCGAATCCATGCGAGGCGCTGCGATAAGTGAAGTGGTGCTGTGCCGCGCGCCAGGTGGGGTGGTTGCCCGGATTGATGCGCACGCCCGTGGCAATGTTGCAGAACTTGCCGATGTGCGCATGGGAAATCTGGTTGTCTCCCATGGCATAACTGAAATCGCCCAGCGTGCTGTCGATCACGCTGCAGCGCGGGCCAAGATAGGTGTAGTCGCCAAAATCGGAGCCTCGCACCCAGGAGGCGGGATCGATTTCCGGCGAGCGGCTGAGGGGTCTTCCTGAAGACCAGGGATCGGTGTGTGTGCCGCAGTTGATGCGTTGCATGGATGCGTATTTCAGCCCATCGTGGA